>JAFYIM010000173.1 GCA_017538635.1 bacterium | reverse complement strand
TAGACCATTCCGAATATGCCCCAGATGAAGGGGCAGATGTCGATTGAGGTTATGCGCTGGGAGAAAGTTGAAGTGACGAGAATGAAAACGACGCACAGGAAAAGCGCCAGCATTTTTCTCTGGTCTTCGCCGCTCGTTGTCACTATGTACTTGAACCCGTCTATGAGAGTCTGGATCATCAGGCACAAAAAGAAGAAAAGGCCGGTTAAGCCGGTGTAGCGAGCAATCTTCAAAAACTCGTTGTGCGTGGCGTTGGTACAGAAAATGCCGGAGCTCTCGACATAGAAAAGCGGCTCGTTGCCCATCGGCCAGCCAATAATAGGGTGCGCTTTGATGTCTTCCAACGTTTGGTGCCAGGCCATGATGCGCCAGTGCCCTGTGCCCTCAGAAGTGTTGAGAAGCGTCGGCAGACGCTCGGCCAGCGTCATGTCGTAACGGGCAATGTACAGCGAACCAAGAAAGAAGAGGGCGATGATGCCAAGGATGGAGAAGAAGGTCAGATAAATCTTGGAGCGCACTCTGCCCAGGGCGAAGAAGCCCGCGATCGAGACCAGCATGCCGAGCCAGACCGCGCGCGCGGAGCTCATGACCGTGCAGATGAAAGAAAAACCGATAAGGATAAGATAAAGCGTCGCATGCTTCATCCCCAGGTCAAACATGGAGAAAAGATAAATGAAGATGAAAGCCATGTTCGAGCAACTGGTATCGCTGAGAAGCGAACTGTAGGAGGCGCGAATTGGGGAATAGACGAAGGAATAGCCTATGCCGGTCTGAAGCGCCACCATCTCCACGATAATAAAGATCGTAGCCCAGATCGTGAAGAAGCGCAGCAGCCCGTCCATTTCGTCAACACTTTTGAAGAACAAGGGGATCGCCACCGCTATCCACATGGAAGCGTAGGGGCGGAAGTAGTTGAAGGCCCCGGCGCCGTAGCCGTTCTTAAGCCCGTTCAGAAGAGACACCACGGTCATCAAAAAGAAAAGCAGCAGGAATATGGGAACGCAATCTTTTAGCGCGCGTTTCCTGTGCTTATAAGCCGCAAAATAGATAAGCGGCAGGAAGATCTCGTATCCCTTTATGGAAAATGACCCGAGGGAAATGCTGCTCAAACTGAGATATCTGCTTGGCTCCAGCAAGACGAAGGTGAGGAAATAGAAAAGCCACAGGGGACGGCGCAAAGCCATCCACAGGGCGGCTAATCCCCCAACGGCGACTATAACTGGAACAAACGGATTCACTGTTTTTCCTTAAAGTTTCCTGATTACCTTAGCTGGCACTCCGCCTGCGACAACGTCAGGCGGCAAACTTTCCGTCACTACGCTGCCGGCCGCCACCACCGTATTTTTACCGATGGTCACGCCTTTCAGAACGGTTACGTTGGCGCCCAGCCAGACGTTGTCCTCTATGACTACAGGCTCGCAGCCTATGTCATCCGGAGCGGAATTGTGTCTTCGGCCTTCCGGCTTTACGGCATGGAAATCGCAGTCAGTTACGAGCGCATTGGCGCCAATAAGGCAACCCTTGCCGATCACAACACTCTTGGCCGCACAGAAAGAGCCGCCGGAGATGCCGGTGTCGTCGCCTATCTCAAGCTTCGCGCCCGGACGCAGGAGGGCCAGTATGACCGGATGGTTCACTCCGGCGAAATTGGCTTCGCTCTTGGAACAGAGAACGCAGTTTTCGCCGAGCGTGATCGTTCCGCCCTCAGTCAGATGCGTAATGGGCCTTCCGTAAAGCACCAGGCCTCTTTTTATTTTGAGGCCTTTCGCACGCAGCCACAGGGCTCCGAAGCCGGAAATAAAACGTCTTATGATCATTAGCGGATCGCTCCTTGGAAGGGGATATAACCTCTGCTCAAAGCCATGTTCGTCCAATCCCGGAACCATTCCCTCTGCAGTCTTAATTTTTCCAAAAGCAAAGGATTATAGCGGTTCCTTTCACTGATAAGGTCCAGCGCTTCCTTGAACTGGGCCTCTGTCCCGTATTTCATAGCCATCTGCCCGTAACGCAGGGCAGACTCTACATGCTGATGGTTGGTGGATTTGAAATAACCGTAGCCTAAGGAGACCGCGGCGTTGGAATAAGCGCATTTGTCGAGAATATCCAAAAGCAGGTTGTAATCGTACTCCGTGTTCTGGGCGCCCAGGTTGATGTCCACCAGAAGCTGGGAGATCGCCTCGTTGGTGTCGCCGGTAGGCAGAAGAACGTCTTTTACGAAATAACGCCTGACCTGGGATTCCATTACGGGATCGGCCTGGTGGCCGAAAATGGAGAGCAGGGAGAAGTAAAGCGTGCGGGCTTTTTCATAGAGGCCCTTCCTCGCGGTGTAAATGGCGTTTTGGAAAAGCGCCGTGAGGTTCGCCTTCCCGGTCTCGGCCCTGGTCAGGGCGTTGGCCGTGCGGTTGCACTCGTAGATCTCCTCGTAAGCCTCGACGTTCTGGGAGGCCACGTAAACTTCCGCCAGCGTCCTGTAAAGCATGGAGCTGTTGGGGAAAAGCGTCAGCGCCCTGGCCAGAACCTCCTTGGCATTCTCATACTGCCCGGCTTTCTGGAAAAAGACCGCCAGGTCGCGATAGTCGACTTCCTTCGCAATATCGGAAATGTAATTGAGAAGCTGCTGAGAGAAAAGCGCCCTGGCCATCTTCGCCTTGTCGTCATGCTGGAGATAGACCGTCTCGCCGAAGAACAAGGGAAGCGTAAAGCAGGACTGATACTGTTCGCCGAGCGTTTCCCTGTAGGGTTCGGGAACGACGACCCTGCCGGACGCCAGAACGCCGTTGTAAACAAAGACCCAGACGCGGCCGTATTCCTCGATGAGATTGGAGAACTCTTTCTGCAAAGCGGGAACAGGCACGTAGCGGAAAGAATAGACGCCCTTGCCTTCGTAGATCTGAACAGTATAGTTCCCATCCGGCTGGACGATGACAAGCGCATCGCCCTCCTGTATGAACTGCATCATAACGCCCCAGGTCTTCAAATTAGCGTCAGAATCGTAGTTCGAGATCTCCTGCATGTACAGGAAAGGCACGCTGTAGATGCGAACAGCAGGGTACAGAAGAAGCAGGGCCAGAATAACGAGGCCTATTTTAGCCCATTTATTCATATCCCTCCTCCGGCATTTCCCTGCCGGCGGTGTAGTAAAGTTCTATGGCTCTCCAGTCATAGAGCATGGCTTCTTTTTGACCCGGTGTGAGATCAAGTTTCAATATGGTGTCCAGCATTTCGGCGGCCTTTTCTTTGTTGGCCGACATGCAGTAGAGGAACCCGCGGTCCAAATAATTGTCCAGAAGCTTAGGATCCGTTTTGATGCCCTCTTCGTAATAGTTAGCGGCTTTGACGCTGTCGCGGTAAGATTGATAAATGTTTCCCATCCCGTTGCAATAACGGGCGCGGGTTATTTCGTTAGTCAGTCTTTCATACTCCGCTATGACTTTGCTGATCTCCGGGCGCTGCCTTTTGGCGCGGAACAGGCGGACCACGGCGAACCGCCAGTCCCTGCTGATGTCGCTTCCCTTGTGATACGGCAGACGGCGCAGCAAAGTTATGCACTGGTCGTAGCGACTGTTGCGGTAGAGCAGGTAAATATACTCGAGAAGAGCCGTGTTGTCGTCCTTGGATATGGTGTCGTAAATGTTGTAAGCCTCTTTCAATCTCTGCATGCAGACCAGAAGCTGGGCAGCCTGGCGGAGATAATAGGAGGAATTGGCGCGATTTAAGATTCCGCGCTTCCTAAGATTGGAAAGCGCAGTGTCGCGCATGTCGTCTTCGCTGACTTTAAGGACGTAGTAGTGAAGGTGCATGAAGCGGGAGTCCTGATCCTCGGAATTGAGAGCGAACTGCCTGTTCTCAATGTTGGGATCCTCCTCAAGAATGTCGGCGTACAATTCCTTCGCCTCTTCCGGCAGATCGAAACGCATCAGGGCCGAACCCTTTTCCAAGCGCCAATAATTGCGTTCTTCCGCGGTCGGCGACTCGTCAATAAGCTTGTCGTAGCTAGCTATCGCCTCAAAAACGGCGCCGCTTTTCTCCGCGGTCTTAAAAAGCAGTTTCATACCTTGCTCTTTGGCTTCCTTGGAAAATTCTTTGCTGAAGAGACGCTTGGCCCACAGCGAGGCGTTCACCGTCTGGTCATAGCGGATGAGAAGCAAGGATATGCTGATGTAGGTCTGCTCCCTGATGGCATTGGCAAATTCGCTTTTAATGAGGCCCTTACCTTCATTTTCTTCCAGCGATTTCAGAATGGCGTAATAACGGGAAATGACAGTTTCGCTGTCGCTGGTAAAAGCCTCCAGCCCTGTCTTCTCGACCCAGACGCGATAGAAGGGAATTCCTTTTGAGCGTTTGGCGTAAAGCTTCATGGCCCTGTCGTAATGGGCGGCTATCTCGTGCAGGCGGGTCGGATCGCAAGCCTTCAAATATTCCGCCATAATAGCTTCCCATTCCGGCGAATCGCCCTCTATCTCCTCCGCCTCCAACGCGATCTTCTTCACGTCTTCAAAACTTTTCTCCTTGATCGCTTTGCGCAGGAAAAAATAAGTCCTGGCCCAGATGACGGAATAATCTTGGGAAACGGGCGTCTTAAGGGACCGTTCCAAAATTAACGCATCGTGAAATTCTTCATAGTTTGAGAAACGGGCAATAATGCTCTGAGGCGCCTTGATAAGAAGCCTGGCGTACGCCTCTTTTTGGAACGCATTGGAGGCAGCGCCTGCTTTGAAAGCGTTCATAAGCTTTTCCCACCTGGGCAGGGAAACTTCGTCACTGTCAAAAGGCAGCGGCAGCTCAAGGTTTCCTTTCAGGAGGTTCGAGACAAGGTAAGCGTTGGTGGGGGAAACCGCCAGTACCTTGGCATTGGTAACGACCGTCCCGTCCTCCGCTTGCGTTATGTCTAATTTTCCAATCTCCTCCAGGAAGACCGGCGCCTTCCAACCGAAAGGCTTTTCAATTTTGGTTCCTTCCTTGAAGCGCAGAATAAGCGGCGCGTCGGCATAAAGATCAGCGCAGTCGGAGTAAGCTCCCAAAGAAGCCTCCTTGGTAAAAGAAAGCTCGGATTCCTGAGAACCTTTGACCTTTTCTTTGCTTCCGTGGCAGGCGGCAAGAAAAAGGAGAACACTAAGCGCGCAAAGCCTAAGCATCAGCTCCCTCCTCCGACAGCTTAACTTCTTTTTTGTACCCAAAGGCCAGCCTTATGATCAGGTAGGGCATGGTTAGCACGCTCAGAACGTAAAAAGGCGCAGACAAAGGGGCGTAACGCTGCTGGATCAAAAACAGGATCGCAAAACAGCAAATGGAGAAAACTCCGCAGGCATCCTGGGAACGCAACTTACCAAATTTATACATCACAAAAGCCAGCGCGGCGCAGACAAAAGGCGCAATAGGCGCCCATTTGACCAGCATACCGGCGTCTTCACTGAAAGCCTGATAGGCCGCCAGCCCATTTGAGACGAAAAAGCGCATCTGAATTCCGTAGATCTTCAGCACAAACGGCGCAAAAGCCATGATGGCCAAAGCGTAAACGCCGAGCGCCAGGCCCAAGTGTGAGATCCTGACGTGGAAAAACGTCCTGTCCGGATGCTGATTGAAGATCCTGTCAAGCATCCTCTTCAGATATTTGACTAATTTTTCCCGGAGTTCAACGTGGTTGGGCATGAGAATATAGACCGCTCCCATCACCGTAACCAAAGCCAGCGAGCGCAGAATGATTGCAAAGAAGGTCCGCATGTGCATGTCACGCTGAACGACGAACGAATAGATCATAAGCGAAAGGACCGCAAACGTAACGCCTACCGCTATGACGATACCGAGAAAAACATAAACGTCTTTTATATGGCTCTCGCCCTTGACCAGGATCCTCGGCTTAATGTCGGAAGATAGGAAATAAGGCGATCTGTGATACTTGGGAACGATAGCGTATCTTATGAGAAGCGCCGCCAGCTGCGCTCCGAACCACCATTGCAGAAGGACTGTCTCCGTGAAGAAACAGTTGAAGAGCATCATGATGGAGGAGAGAAAATAGAGCGCCCAGGTAAGGTATGTGTTGAATTTAAGCGCGGAAAGAAGCCTGTCCCAGTTGAAGAGGACCAGAGCCGCCGTGAAAGCGCAGTTGGCCCAGTTCTGCAAAGGCATGCAGGCCAAAAGGAGCGATGCCAAGAGCCCTACGTAGCCGTTAATGCAGGCTGCCCCGACCCTGTAGACCATGATGCAGGCCAAGGCCGCGCCCAGAGCATAGACAAAATAGACGCCCCTGGTATCGGGCAAGGCGTCGTCGTGATGCATAGCGTAGAAGGTCATCTGCTCGAGCCAAGAAGCGGAATGCCTCAGGCAGCATTTCGTGACGGACAAAAAGTCCTGCTCGGCGGCGTAGGGAATAGAAAGGCCGCTGTTCATGAGCATATTGGGCGTGACAGGCTGGAAGCGCCCGGAATAGCAGCGCCAGAAAGCAAATGCCGCAAAAACAAGCGACAATCCGATCATAAGATAGGTTTTCCAACCTACTGAACGCATCTGATCTCCAATTTTTGCAACCCTAAGTTGCGGTCCAATCCTTTGCCTTCGTCCCTGTCGTTGGTGAAGCGGAGAGTAAAGAGCGCGGGCGTTTTCCTAACCTGGAACTCCATTTCATAAGGCTGGAAACGGCGATTGTCAGAAATGACCCTAAGACTCTGGGTCTCGTCGTCGAGCCAGATCTCGGCCTTGCAAGCCGGATCGAAGTTCACTTCTTTGGCCTTTTCGTGATCCGCGCCCTCATCCCTGGCGTAGAGCGTCATCAAATATTTGCCCTCCGGAAGCCAGAGATATCCTGAGACGCTGCGGCCGTTCAGCATGATTATCTCTTCACTGGTCCTCTCGACCTGGGCGTCCTCCATCGGAACGAGCCAATAATTGCAGGGCATAACATAAGTTTTCGTCTCGTCTTGTTTGAACTGCCCGGATAGGAAAGCCGCGTTGGGATGATCGGGATAATTGAAGCTGAAGGTCTGAAGATAATTGCGCGAAAGCACAAGGTTGCCGGAAAGCGCGTGCAGTTTGGAGAGCAGATAGAGCAAATAGTTGTTCTTCTGGGCTCCCTGCATAACGCTTACAAGGTTCTGCGTGACGGAGCCGGTGGCAAAACGGTAGTTCTTGTCAAGGGCATCGATATAAAATGTGGCTTGGAAAAATTGCGTGCTGCCGATGCAGGCCCCGACCATGGCCTCGGTCTCAATGTTGCGGCGGCTCTTCAATTCTTCGCCTGCGGTCTTTCCCTGCTCTTCCCACTTGCGCTCGCCGGCCAGATACCCGAGTTTATAGACCTTGGCGGCCTCTTCGTCGCAGAGCGAGAACGTCCGCATGAGTTTATCATAGGAATCACGCTCTTTTTCAGCAGCTCTCAGGCGGTTCATGTCGCGAGTCAGGAAACGGGTGTTTTTAACCGCTATGCCGACCCTGGCACCGCCGAAAACAAGAGCATAAGCGACCAGAACGACAAAAGAAACAGCGACTGTTTCGTAGCTCAGGCTGAAACCCTTGTCCCTTGCCGTGTCACTATTTCCGGAGTCGTGGGCTCCCGGCGTACAGAAACGCGCCAGGGTGAAGAAAAGGACGAGAGCGCCCAAAGGCTTCACGCAGGTTAAAATCACATAAAGCAAAGGATTCCCGTTCCTCAGCATTCCAATCGTTTCCGAAGCCGCCAGGAAAAGCAAAACAAGAAGCACCACGAAGTAGGCCAGCCATTCGCCCAGGGGAATTTCCTTGGCAAAATTCTTGAAAGCCTGGCGGTTGAAAAGCAGTTTGGCGGCAATCGCCGCGAAACACAAGAATGCGAAAAACAGGACCAGCACGGCATAGACATACCTTAGCGGCGCTATTTCCTTAGTAAGGTCGAGCCCGCCGGAGGTCAAAGGGTCGCAGGCGTAAATGAGAAAAATAAGGCACAATCCAAAGGCCGCCCTGCGCCACAGCGACCTGGCGAAATCTTTCCTGTAGATAAGAAGAAGGGAAAGAATGAAAACGCCAAGGACCGCCAAACGCACATACTCCTGGATGTTCAGGAAATAGATGCAAGGCAGAGATGCCAGAATGATCGCCAGGATACTGGTCAGGCAGAGAGTGCGGCTCTTATTAGTCATGGCGGCTCCTTACTTAGCTCTTCTTTTCGTTATCCTTGTTTGCCTTGTTTTCCTTGCCTTCCGTCTTGGCCGCTTCGCGCTCTTTGAGCATTTTCTCGTAAGCTTCCAGAGCTTTGCGGCGATTGTCGGCGGGATTGGCGGCAGCGGTCTTAACTTCCTTCTTCTTGTCGTCGTCGCTTCTGTAAGCGCTTTGATAGGCGCTTCTGTAAGAGCTGCGGTACGCGCGATAGGAGCGATAGTAAGAGTAGGTGTAACCGTAGCGGTAGTAGCCGCCGCGGCTGATGTCCACGTTGTTAAGAATAATGCCAAGGACGTTGATGTTGATCTTTTTCAGCTGCAGCACGCAGTTTTTGACCTGATCCCTCGGCGTTCTGTCACCGTTGGCCACCAGGAGCGCCGCGTCGGTGTGCTGGGCAATGATAGCGGAGTCCGTCACGACCATGTAAGGCGGAGCGTCGATGATTACTCTGTCGTAATGTTCGCCGGCCCACTTGATCAGTTCGCCCAGCCTCGGGGAGTTCAGAAGTTCTACAGGAACCGGCGGAGTGTGTCCGGCGTTGATTATGTCAAGGTTAGTCATAGTCGTTTTGCTGACAAGATCTCCGATCTCCTTCATGCCGACCAGATAAGCGGAAAGGCCGCCTTCGTTCTCAATGCCGAAGATCTTGTGCACGCGCGGACGGCGCATATCGGCGTCTATCAGAAGTACCTTGTCGCCGGCCGCCGCCATGACCTGGGCGACGTTGGACGCGGTCGTCGTCTTACCTTCGCTCATGGCCGAGCTGGTGATGACCATCGTCTTGATAGGCTTGGAGCTTGAGAAGAGAATGTTCGTTCGGATGGACTGGTAGCTTTCCGTAATGATGCTCTTGGGATAAAATTCCACGATGCGCTCCAGCTCCTGGACATTGTTGCTCTTCAGCATCTTGGGGACCGTGCCCATGACAGGCAGATGGATGAAGCGCTCAACGTCGTCAGGCGTCTTAAGCGTATCATCCCAATATTCGAGGAAGAAAGTCAGGCCAAGACCCAAAAGCAGACCGATAACCAAGCCCATGATAAGGTTGTTGACCGCATTGGGCTTGATGGGCGAAGTCGGCGTTTCGGCATAGTCCACAATGCGTACATTGTAGTTTTTCATGTTGCTGCCAAGGGCGAACTTGGAGACCAAGGCAAGAAGATCGCTGTACTGGCTGCGAATGGACTCCACCTGCATCTCGCGGACTTTGACGTTCTTTAGGATCTCGTCCAGAGAAACGATGGCGGCTCTCTTGGTCGCGATGTCGCGGTTTATTTTGCCGTTGGCTTCCTTCAGCGTGAATTTTTCCGTGTCTGTTAACTCCTTGTCGTCAAGACGCGCCATGTTGTTCTGCAATTCATGCTGCAGCTCAGCGATCTCGGTGTTCAGAAGCTCTATGTGGCCGGAGATGTTCTGGTAGTTGTTAGTGCTCTTGTATTCGAGCAGAGCCTGTTCTTCGGCGATAAGGTCGGCCTTTTTGGCGTTGGCTTTGTCGTTCATCTGCTCGTAATAGAGGCCCATGACCTTCATGCGGCTCTGAATGTTGAAGCGAATGTACGTTTCCGCCAGCGTGTTCGCGTAGATGGCCGCGCGCTTCTTGTCTTCGTCCTCCACATAAAGCCAAACCAGGTCGGTGCGCATCTCGGACTTCAGTGAGATCTTCTTGGAGAAGGCCGTGATCAACTGCGCGTCCGTCGCCCTGCGGTTGGGGAGACTGAAGGAAGCAAGCGTATTGGTCCTCAGAGTTTCCAGTGTGTTTTTGATAAGGTTGCGGCTGTAGAACATCTGGATCTGCGTCTGCCTCAGAGCGTAGGCGCGCTGGTCGCTGACCCTGTTGTTGTCTATGATGGCGTTGTCCTGCGGCTCAATGCACAACAGTACTTTTCCCTGATAGATCTTGTGCATGTTGAGCGTGATGGCGACGGCCAAGCCGGTCGTGATGACCGTAATGATGAAGATCAGAGGCGCGTATTTGGTAAGAACTTCAAAGTAATAGCGGATGTCCCGCTCCTCCGTTTTGGCTTCCCAATTTTGCTGTTCGTTCATAGTGGATCTGGTCTTTTATGGTTTATGGTTTTAATAAATTTATTTTTCAAACGGATCAAAATCGTCGTGCTCGCTCTCCGGCTCGTAGCCAAGAATGCGGCACGGCGTTTTCCAGGTGAGTTCATAAAGAAGATGCGAGCCGAACTTTTTGGCGACATGCTTGCAGCCAAGAAGATATTGCTCGTAATATTCGGGGCGGTGCGCATCAGACGAGAGTGCGTCGGCGAATCCGTTTTGCACGATCTTTTCCGCAGTATCCATGGCGGTCAAGCCGTAGTGGCCCATGAAACTCGTGGCGTTCGGCATGATGAGGGCGCCCCTATTCTGCAATTCTCCCGCGACTTCGGGCTTGCGCTGGACAAAGTAGAAACGTTCGGGATGAACGATAATCGGGCGGTAGCCCGAAAGCGAAAGCTGGAAGACTGCCGCGATGGCCGACTGGCTGTTGACGTCGGCGGTGAATTCAATCAGGGCGTATTTTCCTCCCTTGCCAATCAGCGAAATACGGCAAGTTTTGAAAAGGTTTTCAACTTCCGGATAAAATTCAGTTTCAAGAGAACAGGAAAGGGAAAGCGGAAGCTGATTTTTATCGCGCAGTTCTTTTGCCTTTAAAAACGCCCGGCGTATCTCTTCGACTTCTGGGGAAAGGCTGTTCCTGTGGTGCGCCGTGGCGTTGATGTGCACGACGTAAGCCTTCAGGGCCGCTTCCATCATTTCAAGCGTCATAGCCTCGTCCTTGCTGCCGTCGTCGACGTCAGGCAGGATGTGGGCGTGAAGGTCGATTTTCGGGAAGAGCTCCTCCTCCTTCGTTTCTTCCTTCTTCTTGTGCCAGAAATTGAAAAGCGCCATTGTTTTCAGATCTTGACTTGGTCCAGTTTACCCAGGGCGTAGAGAAGGGCGGCCTTCTCAACGTGGCGGCGATTCTCCGCTTCCTGGAAGACGCGGGAATTCTTGCTCTCGATGACGGAGTCGGTGATCTCCTCGCCCCTGTGGGCGGGCAGGCAGTGCAAAACGATCGCTTCGGGGGAGGCGAGCTTCAGGCAATCATCGTCAAGGCAGAATCCCTCGAAGGCTTTCATTTTGGTGGCTTTCTCGTCTTCCTGGCCCATGCTGACCCAGACGTCCGTGTAGAGAACATCGGCGCCCTTGGCCGCCGCTTTGGGATCGTTTACGATGTTTATCACGGACCCGGTCGTGGCCGCGATCGTCTTGGCTTCCTCGATTATCTCTTTGGGCGGCTCGAAGCCCTTGGGGCAGCCGACCGTCATGTTGGCGCCGGTCATGGCCGCGCCGAGCATCAGAGATATGCAGACGTTGTTGCCATCGCCCAAGTAAGTGATGTTTATGCCTTTAGTTTTGCCGAAGCATTCCTGAATGGTCAGGAGATCGGCGAAGGCCTGGCAGGGATGCTCCTCGTCGCAGAGCGCGTTGACGACCGGGATGGTGGCGTAGCGCGCAAATTCGTCCAAGGTTGCGTGGGAGAAGACGCGCATGGCCGCGATGGTAACGTTCCTGGAAAGGTAACGCGCGATGTCTTTCACCGCTTCCCTGACGCCCATCTTGATCTCGTCCGGACGAAGAACCAGCGCGCGGCCGCCCATTTCCTCGGCGGCCAGCTGGAAGCTGACGCGGGTCCTCAGGCTCGGCTTCTCGAAGATCAAAGCGAGCGTCTCGCCCTTCAAGAGGTCGTTAACCGGTTCTTTCTTCAAAGCGGCGGAGACCTTCAAAAGCTTATCCAGCGTCTCCTTGCTGAGATCTGTCATCCTGAGCAAATTCTTGCGATCTGCCATAATTAATTCTCCCAACGTAATATTTTGTTCTTTTAGGTAATTTAAGATTATATCAAAAAAG
>JAFYIM010000172.1 GCA_017538635.1 bacterium | reverse complement strand
GATTTTTTTATGAACAAAAAGACTCTAAGAGACGTTGATCTCAAAGGCAAAAGAGTCGTCATGCGCGTGGACTTCAACGTCCCGATGGCCAAGGACGGCTCCGGCAAAATAACGGACGACACTAGGATCGTGGCTGCTCTCCCCAGCATCAAGTACGTTCTGGAGCAGGGCGGATCATTAGTCCTAATGAGCCATCTGGGCCGCCCCAAAGGCAAAGGCTTTGAACCGGAATTCACCCTGAAGCCCGTCTCGGAAGCGCTGAGCGCCAAATTAGGCCTCGAAGTTAAGTTCGTTCCGGACTGCATGGCCGCCGACGAAGTGGTTCAGGCCCTTAAGCCCGGCGAAGTCGCCCTGCTGGAAAACACCCGCTTCTACAAAGCGGAAGACGGCAAGGTCAAAAAGGACGACGAGAAGAAAGGCATCCATCTGACGGAAGAGGAATATCAGCAGAAGAAAGCTGAACTGAAGACCAAGCGAACTGAAATGGCCAAGAAGCTCGCTTCTTACGGCGACCTCTACTGCAACGACGCTTTCGGCACGGCCCACCGCGCCCACGCCAGTACGGCCGTTATCGCCGATTATCTGAAGCCTGCCGTTTCCGGCTTCCTGCTTGAAAAAGAGATCCAGTTCCTGGGCGACGCCGTCGAGAACCCGGTGCGCCCCTTCGTCGCGATCCTTGGCGGCGCCAAGGTCAGTGACAAACTGGCGGTCGTCAAAGCCCTTCTCGCCAAAGTTGACACTCTCATCATTGGCGGCGGCATGGCCTACACCTTCAAGAAAGCCCAGGGCATTGGAATCGGCAATTCTCTCTGCGAAGACGAACAGGTCGCCTACTGCAAGGATATGCTTGACGAAGCCGAGAAGAAAGGCGTCAAGATCCTCCTGCCCGTTGACAACCTCATCGCCGACAAATTCCCCGAGACCAAGGACGCCTCCGACATTCAGATCAAAGAATGCGAAGGCGACATCCCTGACGGCTGGATGGGCCTTGACATCGGCCCCAAGAGCGTTGCTCTTTTCAGCGATGCTCTGAAAGGCGCCAAGACCGTGGTCTGGAACGGTCCCATGGGCTGCTTTGAGTTCGCCCCCTTGTCCAAGGGCACCTACGGCGTCTGTGACGCTGTGGCGACCGTCAAGGCCAACGGCGGCGTTTCCATAATCGGCGGCGGCGACTCCGTCAGCGCCGTAAAGAAGAGCGGCAAGGCTGCTGAGATGAGCCACGTCTCCACCGGCGGCGGCGCTTCCCTTGAATTCCTGGAAGGCAAAGTCCTCCCCGGCGTGGCCTGCCTCGACGAAAAGTAAGCAATGCCAAAAAAAGCGCTCAGCATAGCCGGCTCCGACAGCGGGGGCGGCGCGGGGATCCAGGCGGACCTCAAAACTTTCACAAGCCTGAAAGTTTTCGGCACCACCGCTATCACCGCCGTCACCGTTCAGAACACTCTGGGAGTCAGTGGCTATGAGCTTATGCCGCCCAAACTCGTTTCCGACCAAATCGAAGCAGTCTTGGAAGACATAGGCGCAGACGCCGTGAAATCCGGTATGCTGGGAAGCGCTGAAATAATCGCGGCGGTGGCGCAGACTCTGCGTCATCGCCGCCTTCTTTACGTCTTGGATCCCGTTATGATCGCCAAAGGCGGCGCCAAGCTCCTCCTTGACGACGCGATCGAGAACTTAAAACAATTGCTCATCCCGATCGCAACCGTCGTTACGCCGAACATTCCCGAAGCCGAGGAAATAAGCGGCATAGCGATCGATTCTGAAGCGGCTCGCCAAAATGCCGCCCATAAGATCCTTTCCTTAGGGCCCAAAGCCGTTATCATAAAAGGCGGACACGGCAGGGCGGAGCAGGGCCCTAAAGCTTATGATGACCTTCTTGTGATAAAAGAAGGCGATAATGAAAAAGAATATTATCTCCCAACCGAAAGAATAGAAACGCGCTGCGATCACGGCACCGGCTGCACTTTTTCAGCAGCCCTTACAGCTTTCCTTGCCAAAGGAGACGACATTCTTTCCTCCGCGCAAAATGCCAAAGACTATCTCACAAACGCTCTGAGATCAGCCGAGCCGACCGGTCACGGTCACTGCTCAGTTGATCATACCTACGCGCTCTAACCGCGGCCGATGTCGAAGGCGATCGTATTCGATTCCCTCAGTTTTTCAGGGAAATTGTTTTCCAGGGCTTTCTGCCAATTCTCAATAGGGATCATAGGCAGCATTTTGGAAAGATAGCCCAGCAGCGCAACATTCAGGCCTTTGGGATTCGGCAGCGTTTCAAGCTTGATAACAGAGGGATCTATTATGACTGTGCATTCCGAGCAACAGAGAGCGTTCGGCTCCTTTTGCGAAGCATCCAGAAGGACGAGGTAGTCGGCTGTGCCAGCGGGGATCATCGGGCTTTTTATGCCTTCCCCAAACCTAACGTCGCTGCTCACGGAACCGCCTCTTTGGCTCATGCCGTGCACTTCCGCTTTCTTAACGTCGAAGCCAGTTAGGAAGGCGGCTTCCGCAGTGATGTCGGATGCTCTCAAAACGCCCTGGCCGCCGAGGCCCGCAAAAACTATATTGATGTTTTTCATTATTTTCTCCTTTAGTTTTTCTTTTCCTTAGCCTGAGCCTCTCTGTCTTTCAGATGTTTCAGGGCCAGGAGGCAGGAGCGTTTCATGATTATCATGCAGACGTCTTCCTTGTCCAGCTGTTCCTGGATGAAGTCTTTCAGAGTGTCTTTCATAGGCAGGGGATCGATCTCCTCGACTCTCACGCCGATGGCTCTGGCGACGGCGGCGGGATCGACTCTCACAGTCTCACTGTGGTCGAGCCTGCGGCCGGTCCCCGGATGTTCCTGAAGGCCGGTCATGGCGGTGGTGGAGTTGTCGAGCAATATCACGACGTGACCGTGAGGCGGCCTGTTATAGACCATATCCACAAGGCCTGTCAAACCGCTGTGCATGAAGGTGGAGTCGCCGATGACGGAAACGATCCTCTTCGCCTGTTCGGCGGGAAGAACTTCGCGCATGCCGAGAGCAGCGGAAATAGAGGCGCCCATGCAGACGCAGGTATCCATAGCTTCATAGGGAGGCAGGACGCCAGGCGTATAGCAGCCGATGTCGCCGCAAACCGTGCAGCCCAGGTCATGCAAAGCTTGGAAGGTCAGGCGGTGCGGGCAGCCCGGGCAGAGCTGAGGCGGTTTGCCGGGAGCGGGCGCGGGATCGGGAGTAACGTCGTCAGCGGCGAGTTTTTTAACTCTGGCCACGTTCAGTTCGCCGAAGCGGAAGGCTTCCTTTTTGCCGCGGACTTTCATGCCGTTTGCGAGAAGCGTTTCAACCACGATGGGGTCGCCTTCTTCCACCACCAGGTTGTCTTCATGGGAATTCACGAATTCTTTGATTTTCGCCAAGGGCAGGGGATACGTCATGCCGGGCTGCATGATCCTTGCTTCGGGCAAAGCTTCCGCGGCGTGCATGGCGGAAATGCCGGTGGCGATGACGCCGGATTTGGCGTTTTCAGGTCCAAGGAAAGTGCAGGGGCCGTTTTCGCAGTTCCACTTTTCAAGATCACTCAATCTTTTTCTCAATCTGACGTGCGCCAATCTCGCGAAGGCGGGGACCATGACATGGCTCTTGGCGTCCTTGGTGTAGGAAGGCGTTTCCGGTTCGCAGAATGGGCCAACCTTCACGATGGTCTTGCTGTGGCAGACTCTGGTCGTAAGGCGCAATATAACGGGCGTTCCGAAATCATGGGACAGTTTCACCGCCAGCAGAAGGTAATCGTAGCACTGCTGGGAGTCGGCGGGCTCGAGCATCGGGAGCCCGGCAGCCACGGCGTAGCGGCGGGAATCCTGCTCGTTCTGGCTGGAGGCCATGCCCGGGTCGTCAGCGGCGCAGATGACAAGGGAGCCTTTCACGCCGGTGTAGGCGGCGGTGAAGAAGGGGTCCGCGGCTACG
>JAFYIM010000171.1 GCA_017538635.1 bacterium | reverse complement strand
TTGAGAGCGGCCGCTTCCAGATGACGCTGGATCTGAAATTCTAGGCCCTTTTTCTCAGGAAGAAAAGAAGAGACAAGATCAGAGGCAGAATTCCCGCTTCCGGGACTGAAAGGTCGTCAAGATCCACTGTAATAGTGCAGATCGGATAGTTGAAATCTTTGTGATCTTCCCAGCAGAGCTTTTTCGCAAATCCGTTTTCGTCCAGAACAAATCCAGGCTTCAGCTGCGCTCCTTCCACTTTCTCTATGGCCACGCCGTCCGGCGTATAAACAGGGCTCCCGTCCGGCATGATCTCCTGATAATAAATATCCGGATCTCCGTTGCGATAATCTTCCCAGACAGCCGCAATTCCGCCGTCCGCTAATCTTGCCAAACTGACGTTGAGCTGATTTTTCGGGGCGCAGGACACAACGCCGGGGAGCTGCCAAAGAAACGAGCCGTCTTTGTCTATCCGCATGCACCAGATGTTGACGTTGTTCGTCCCGGCGCTGGCGCTCTCCCAAGCCGCAAGAAGCGTTCCGTCTAAAAAATCAAGCAGTTTGGGACGGCGCTGCACGCCTTTGAAATCGTTCAGCGTAACTTTCCAAAGCTCGTTGGAATTAGCGTCGCTTCTCAACAATTTCACGAGCCCGTCCGTCTCGTCAAGATGCACTTCGTCCCAGATCTGGTAGAAGCCGTTGCTCACGTCTATCGGCAATGTCTGATAAGCGCCAACAATGTAGCCGTCTTTTGGTATGGACTGAACAGGAAGCTCGGCGAACTTGTCATCCTCTATGCCCAAGCCTTTGAGCGCACGCCGAGACGGGCGCGCGTCTTTTTGTCCCGCGGAAAACGCGGACAAAGAAAAGAGCAAAATTAGCAGACTGACGATAAATCTCATGCTTATATTTTAGCAAATAAAGAGAGCGGATTGAGCGAAAAAGCACATACCCCTCGCTCACGGACTACGCGCGCCTTGCGAACATTAGCGTCCTCCGTGAGTTCGCTTAGGGGTATGTGCTTCTTTCGCTCAGCGAATGATTGGAAGAAAAATCAATCGCCGAGTTTTTCCCAATCGCAGACAGCGGAAGGGAGCTGGCCGTTTTTCGGCTCGGCTTTCAATATTTTGCCGTTGGCGCGGAGAAGATACACCGGTTTCTTCGCCCTTCCTTTGTTTACGCCTTTTTCCGAGACCAAAGGATCTTCGCTGTCAGGCAGGGCGCTGGCATTGTACGACCAAAGATTGGTGTTTATCTCTTCCTCGTTTGCATAACCCATAGTTGTGAGCAAAAAGAGATCGGAAGCGGAACCAATCTTCGAATAACGTTCATTTCCCATTGTGCTCGGATACGAGCCGTATTCGCTGCAGTAAGTTTTCAAATGAACGTAAAGATTCCTGAGCCTTATGGTATTTTCAGCGGAAGCGCTTCTTTCCGCAACAAGGCTTTTCAACTGCCAACCGAAATAAAACAACACGATCCCAATCAAAATCGCGATGACGTGTTCATATGGGAATTTTTTCTTAGCGTTTGGCATAAATTGGAGAAAAAAAAGACCGGAAGAAAAGCTTCTTCCGGTCTTTGCGGGAAAGAAAGGTTAGTCTTTCAGCACGCCCCAGTCTTTGACTTTGTCGCCTAACAGCTTGCCGTTTTTCTTGTTCGCAGGAACGGATTCCACGCGGCCGTTGGCTAACAGAACCAGCACTTCTTTGCCGGAAAGCGGCTTGATGCCACGGTCGGCGCTGTTAAGACGCAACGACCCACTGCTCACGCCCTGGTCGGCGATCAGGGGATCTTCGCTGTCGATACGAGCCGTGGAGTTATAGGACCAGCCGATGTGGTTCTTGTCAAATTCTTCCGGACGAGGATCGTTTGAAAAATCGTCGAACTGACCTCCCGGCGGATGGAAAAGTTCATTCAGTTGCTGTTTGTCCATACGACCGGTGTAGGACAAAGGATACAGATCGCGCACGCCGCCGCCCTGCTCATATCTGGTAGCAGGAGGCTGAACGCTCGGGAATGAACCGAAATCCTGCTGATATGTCTGCAAGAAGATGTACAAGTCGCGCAGCATTGCTTTGCGTTGCAATTGACCGACCTTCTCCTTGATAGGACCCTGGGCGCCGACACCAAGACCGGCCAAAATGCCGATAACGGAGATAACGACCAGCAATTCAATCAAGGTGAAGCCTTTCGTGTTCACTTTTCTCATGGTTTCTCCTTGTATTTAAATTGTTTTTTAAAGCAAACTAGTCTACTTTAGAGGTATTATAACCAAATAGCCCTGAAAATGCAAACCGCGCCTTATTTGCCAGCCAGCAGTTTCTCCTGAATGGCCTTGGGAACCTGTTCAAAATGGTCTGGTTCCATGCTATAACTGGCGCGGCCGCTGGTCA
>JAFYIM010000170.1 GCA_017538635.1 bacterium | reverse complement strand
TTGCACGGCCAGCATGATAGGCTTTGTGGCGGCCCAGCAGAAGATCGACATGACCGGTCTTTCGGTGGAAGTCGACAAGGAGATGCAGCAGTCTCCCGCTTCCGTCAAGACTTTCAAAGTGAAAGTGACTTTCCCCAAGATCGCTTTGGAAGATTCCATGAAGAAAAGGCTGGAAGGCGCGGCCAAAGCCTGCCCTGTGAAGAACAGTCTTAATCCGAACATCGAAATAGTGACCGAGTTTGTCTACTAAGCTAACAGACCGATTGGACGTCCTGCGCCCGCTTTCTGCGGGCGCAGCGCTTTTCCTTCTTGTCCTCGTCCAGTTCGTGTGCCGCCTTCAGTACGGGCCGGGCGGAGCGTTGGCGGACGCGGATAGCGCGAAGTTCGTCCGCCTCGCCATAGAGGGCGGCTCTCCACATACGCCGCTTTTCCCTTTGTACACGTTATTGCTGCGAGTCTTTTCGCATCTGAAATTCATCAGCGAGCCGGGGGCTAATCTAGCGCTTATGTCCGCGCTGTGCGTTTCCCTGGGGATGGTGTTTCTCTGGGATGCCCTGAGCCGACGCTTCAAGGATCGCTTCTTTACTTTCTTTGCTGTTCTGGCGGCAAGCTTTTTGCCTTACATCGTGACGGCCGCCACGGAAGTGACGCCTGCAGCTTTATCGTTCTGCCTTTTCTTTTTCGCCTACGCAGTCATCGCGAATGAAAAGATTCCGCTGCCTTTGAAATTCGTTCCCTGCGGTATATTGGCTTTCCACGATCCGCTGGCGCTCTGGTTCTTTGCGCTTATTTTGCCTTTCGCCGCCTTAATGCTTTTCAAAGCCGGGAAGGGAAAGGCTTTCCTCGCAGGCTTAGCTTTGGCGCTTGTTGTCGGGCTTTTGCCTTACCTTTACACTTGCTTTTTATTCAGCAAGGGCGAGAGCTGCGAGTATCTGAGGCGCGAGGACTTTTGCAAAAGCCTTTTCTGCGCCGTTTTGAACGGCCAGTTCTGGAGCAATTATTTCGTCCTGCCGATTTCAGAATACGGATCTAGTTTCCTTGTTTTTTGCAGCAGTTTTTGTGCTTTTTCTGCGCTCAGTCTTTTCGTCTTTCCGATCCTTCTTTTGGGACTTTTTTTCCGAAAGGCGGAAAAATATGCGACGATCGAGAATACGACAGTCTTCGCCGCACTCCTTGCGACTTTGCTTTTCCTTGTTCCAAGCTACCATTTCTATCCCGCGCAGTGGTATTGGCTCCTCACGGCGTATCTGGCGGTTTTTCTCGCCTGCGCCTTCTTTTATATTTCCAAGTCGAAAGAGATGCGCCTGGTGCTTTGCCCGCTGCTTTTCATCGGCATCCTGGTTCTTCTTGGCCACAGCGTGGCCAATGTTCCCGCTAGAAGAAGTTCTTTTGAGGCCGCAAAGCTTGCCCAGGCTTTCGGGGCTCTTCCTTTTGGCGGCGTTCTTCTGACCGAGGATGTTTACGGCGACGGGGAATACTACCGCTATCATCTTGCCGCCTCGCCGAAACTGATTGCGAAGAATGTTTCGGTAGTGGACGAGATCGTGCCTGGGAAAAGGAATTTCTTCATTTCAAAGGCCGTGAAGAGCTGGTGCGAGGAGCAGGGCGTGCCTTTTTATCTTGTCAGCGACGTTGACGGCCTGGCCGTTTACGAGCTGGGGGAGAAGCCGGAACTGTGAAGAATAAAGGCTGGCTTTTAGACCTGCTTTTGCTTTTCCTTCTGGCCGTTGCGGCTTACGCTTCCTCATTCAAAGGCGCCTGGCAGTTCGACGATTTCAGGTGCATAGTCAGCAATAGTTCTTTGAGGGGGAATCTGATCGACGTCTGGCATTTCTCGCCCGGACGTTTTTTGGTATTCCTGACTTTTTGGGGCAATTACCGTTTCTGCGCCCTGGACACTTTCTGGTACCATTTTGTGAATTTGGCTTTTCACATCCTGAACGGTTTTCTTTTTTACTATTTTCTTTTGCTTTTGCAGGAGGCGGCCGGGAAAACAGAAGAAAAACGTTTCCCAGCGTTCTTGTGCGCGGCGCTTTTTTTGGCCCATCCCGTCAATACGCAGGCCGTGACCTACATCGTCCAGCGTTTGGAGCTGATGTGCTTCACGTTCTTTCTTGCGCACCTGATCTTTTTGCTTTTATCTTTGAAAAAGAAGATATTTCTTGCGCCGGCGATATTGACGCTCAGTGCCGGGCTTTTCTGCAAGGAGAACATGGCGGTGGCGCCGCTTGTCGCGATCCTGGGGTATTTCATCTTCGCTTCAGCTGATCTGAAATCTTTTTTTAAAGAGAACAAAAAATATACTGTTATTTCTGCAGCTGCCTTTGTTCTTCTTTGTCTTCTGGTCCTTCGCTTCGCCGGAGTCTGGAAGGGGACGAGCTTTGATTTTTCTCCGCTCAGTAGGCTTTACGAAGACACACCTGACGTTTGGGCTTACTTCGCCACGCAAATTAAAGTCTGGACGATCTATCTTAGGCTTTGCTTCTGGCCCTTCGGATTAAGGCTGGAGTACGACGTTCCCCTTGAGGGTTTCTCTTCCGTACGGGTGATCATAGCGATCGTATTCTGGATCGCGTTGGCTGCCTTCGCCTGGATAAACCGGAAAAAATATCCTTACTTCGCCTTCGGGCTCGGATCCTTCGCGCTTGCCCTGGCGCCCGCGGCGACCATAATTCCCAACGGGCTCTACGAGCACAGGCTTTACTGCGCGCTCCCCGGGATCCTGATCGCCGTCGTTTTCACGTTTTTTTCCAAGAAGAATATTTTCAACGCGGCTTTTCTTTCCGTCGTCATACTGCTTTTCACATGCGCCTCTTTCCAGCGCAATTTCTATTGGAGCGACGCGGAGCTTATCTGGCGGGACAATCTCAGGTATTCGCCGGAGAACTTCCGGGTGAACGCCAACGTAGGGGAAGCGCTCCTCAATAAAGAGCAGTACGGATCCGCGCTGCCGTACCTTAAAAAAGCCATAGAACTGCGGCCCCGTACAGTGGAAGCCCATTACAACCTGGCCTGCTGTCTGGCGGGGATGGGGGATCTTAAGGGCGCGAAAGAAGAACTTCTGACCGCGAAAAAACTGAAGAGCAGGCTGCCGGAAGTGAAGCGCCTCGTCGATGAGGCTTTGAAGGAGATCGATCAGGCCTTGGGAGAGTAGAGCGCGAAAGTTCGCTTCACCATCTCTTCAGCGGAGAAATCGGAGAGAGCCCTTTCCCTGGCGGCGCTTCCGAAACGCCGCCTTGCTTCAGGATCGCCGTGGAGGGCCTTCACGGCCCCGTTTAGGGCCCTAACGTCGCCGGGGGGTACAACTATCCCTGTTTTGCCGTTCTGATTGACGTAGGGGACTCCTGAGGGCAGATCGGTGCTTATGACCGGTTTCCCGGCCTGGAAGGCTTCCAGCTGCACTATGCCGAAAGCCTCGCTGCGGAATGTCGAACTCAGGACGAAGAATTCGCAGTCTGAGTAATATTGCAGCAGCTCCTCGCGGGAAACATGGCCCGGGAATTTTACGCGTTCTTTTATCCCCAAGTCTTCCGCAAGCGCTTTAAGTTTATTTTTCAAAGGTCCGCAGCCCGCGATCACTAGATCCAGGTCTGGAATGTCGGCGAAGGCTTTGATAAGAACGTCGAAGCCCTTGTAGTAAACCAGTTGGCCGACCGAGAGGATAAAGGGACGCGCCAAGCTTCGGGGGGCGGGGAAATCGATCTTAGGAAGCCCGTAGTGCACGACGGCCGTTTTGTCTTCCCCGAGCTTGGAAAGGAAAGGGGAATACTTGATATGGTTGGGAGTGGCGACGATTATCTTTTCGGCGCTTTCAAGTGTGGCCCTGTGAAAAGGCGCAAAGAGTTTCAGAAGAAATTTCTGCCTGATGATGTCGGAATGGTAGGAAATGAAAAGCCGTCCGGGACGCCCTGCCAGTTTCCAGGCGGTCTCCGCCCAGGGATTGGGGAGATGGATGTGCACGATGTCGGGCTTCAGTTCTTTCAGTTTTTTCGGAAGCCCGAGAAGAAAGTCCGTGCTGTTGAGGTGAAAGCATCTTGCTAATCTGATGACGTGCACGCCCTCAATTGTTTCCTCCACGGTCTCGCATTTGTCGTTGCTGACAATGACTGTCAGATCGCACAAAGGATCGAGCCCTTCCGCAAGCGTCTTGAGATAAGTTTCGATGCCCCTCTGGTAAGGCCAGTAGTATTTTCCGACGTGGACTACGCGCATAGAAAAAAGCCCCTTCGGGAGGGGCTTTCAAATTTAGAAGGTTATCTGGGAGACCGCGTTGTGGAAGGTCGTTCCTTTCAGAAGCTTTCTTCTCAGATATTCCCTGACGTCGGGCGTCGCCCAGGCGTAGGTGGAGGTCGCGGTGGACTGGATGTTCTGCTCGCTGATCCTCTGGTTGGCCTTCAGGTCGTAAACGAAGACGGAAACGTTGACGTTTCCTTCGATGGTAGACCATTCGACGAAGTTCGCGTTGGCGCCGAGGCCTTTGGCGTAGCACTCGTTGATATGGAAGACCAGAAGGTAATCGTAGTTGAACTCGTCGGCTTCAGCCCTGTCTTTCACCGTGACCACGCGTTTGAAGATGGAGTATCCTCTCAGGCGGTTGAAAATGGCTTCGGCGAAAGCTTCGTTGGTGTTGTCCTGGAAGACCTGGCCGTCGTCGTTGACGTAAGGGTGATCGAGGACGGTCACTTCGCCACTGCCGTAAATGAAGCGGGGGAGCCACCAGCGGTGGTAGGTCTCGGAAAGCTCTTCATAGTTGTCAGTCGGCTCGCCGTAGGCCATGATGCACATCGTCTTGCCCTCGAAGGAGCCGTTGTTCAGGGCCAGCGGCTGAGGATACGTCACCTCGCTGGTCGCGCAGCCAAACATTAGGAAAGTAAGAGCGGAAAGTACGGATAGTAAAGCAATCTTACGCATATGGTGTCTCCTTACTAGTCAATGGTTGGGAAAGCGGGAAGGTTGTTGAGCATTTCGGCTTCGCTTTGCGGAGCAGCGCCGGGCAGCGTGCCGTCCGGGGCAATGTCAAGGCCGGTGGAACCGCCGCGTCCGTAATCAGGGACGGGGACGGTGCCGCTCTGGGGAAGCGTCGGCATGGTCGATTCCATGATGCTGTTCACTTTGTCGTTCAGCTGCTCGTCCTGCGAAAGCGGAGTTCCGAAATCGGTGGGGATAAGCGTTATGACGACGCGGCGGTTCAGGCGCTGGCCGTCAGCCGTGGCGTTGCTCGCGACAGGCCTGTTGGCGGAGTAACCGGAGATGGCCATGCGTTTCGGATCGACTCCGCCCTGCTTTTCCAAGAAGTGCAGGACAGCCAGACTTCTGGCCGCTGAGAGTTCCCAGTTGGACATGTAATTGGAGCCTTCCGGCAATTCGTTGCTGTCGGTATGTCCTTCGATTGCCACAAGGAAGCCGGGATATTCGGTATTGACGACACGGCCGACTTCTTCGAGAACGGGATAGACAGCTTCCCTTAGCTGGGCATGGCCTTCGTCGAAGAGAACTTCGGAGAGCATCGTGATCTGGGTCGTCCCTTCCTTCGTTGTCTCGACCTGGACGTAGCGTCCGTCGGCCTGGATGTTGTTGGCCAGAACATAGCTCTTGGCCACGATCTCTTCATATCTGGCGGCCATCATCTTAGTCCTGGCTTCCATCTTCGCCAGCTGTTTTTCATACTTGGCGACAACTTTGGTGGAGACTTTGGCTTCGCCGCTGTAGCGGTCGACGTCAGCGTAGTCCTCCAGCATGCGGGCGCGATGTATTTCATAGGCTTCGCCGGCGATCGCGCCAGTCAGAAGTCCGGCTCCTGCGCCGGCTCCCGCGCCGATCGCAACGCCGACGCCGCCGCCGGCTGCGCCGATGCCGGCGCCCATGCCGCCGCCGATTAGGCCGCCAATAAGTCCGCCGCGCTGCATGGCGGTGCAGGCGCTAAGGAAAAGTGCCAGGATGGCTATTGTGGTAAGAGAAGATCTTTTCATTCAGAGACCTCGCTTGTTTTTAACGTGGACGCTCCGTCTTCTTTGGACTCGTCGCCTTTCTTCAGAAGCCCGAAGATGGCAAAGCAGCCGATCAGAAGTATTAGAAACGCTATGGTTAATATATTGAAATATTTGTCGATAAACGCTTTTATTCTTTCGCCGAAGATCCTGATCAGTCCTGCGACTAGAAAGAAGCGGGCTGAGCGGCTGACAGCCGAGGCGAGAAGGAAAGGCCAAAAGGCCATTCCGAAAACGCCGGAGGCAATGGTGAAGATCTTGTAGGGAATAGGCGTGAAACCGGCGGCGAAGACGCACCAAAAACTGTATTTCAAGTAAAGCTGCTCCACAGTCGCAAAACCTTCCGGAGTAAAGCCTGGGACGTAGTTGAAGAAGAAATTCTTCGTCACGCTCCACAAGAAGGCGCCGATAACGTAGCCCAGAACTCCGCCAAGCACCGAAGCAAGGGAACACCAAAGCGCGTACCACAAGGAACGCTTCGGCTTCGCCAGCGACATGGCAATCAGGAGAGGATCGGGCGGTATGGGAAAGAACGATGATTCGGAAAAGGAGAGCAGATTGAGAGCGAGAAGCGCATACGGGGAAGGAGCGCATCTCATCACCCAGTCGTAGATCTTACGCAGGAATCCCATTTACTCTTTCTTTTCGAAAACAGCTATAGGATTGACGCGAAAACGGAAAGTCATTTCCTGATCGCCCATTTTGAGGCTAAGGAGCGAATTGAGTCTGGTCAAGAGAAGCTGGTAGGGGATCTTGACTTCCTCGTCCTTTACTTTTATCCCGATGCTTGCTTGTCCCAAAAGATCCCGGGATTCGTAGACCGTTTCAAGAAGTTTGCTGAAACGTTTGATCTGGTCGGCGAGTTCCGGAGTAAAGGAATAAGTTTTGCCGCATTCCTTGCAGGTCAGAAGCGTGTCAGGATTGAGATCGAGAAGCGAGAATTCCACGGCGTGGCCGCAGCCTACGCAGTTCAGCTCAATTTTCTGGGCGTCAGTTATTTTTTCCGTGTTCATGTGTCCCTATTTTGTTTTATAGTAGATTATACCATTTTATACTTTTTTGTGGGAGGCAAAAAAAAGACACCCTCCCGGGTGTCTTAAGATTTGGCGCTCCATAGGAGAATCGAACTCCTGTTTTGTGGATGAGAACCACATGTCCTAGGCCACTAGACGAAAGGAGCAAATATCTTTTTATTCTTCGCTGATGGCTCCGGCGGGGCAGACGCTGGCGCAGAGGCCGCAGGACACGCACTTGGCCGGATCGATCTGATACTGGCCTTCGCCTTCAGAAATGGCGCCCTGGGGGCATTCGGAAGCGCAAGCGCCGCAGGAAAGACATTCAGAGCTGATTTTGTAAGCCATAATTTCTCCTACAATTTGGGTTAAAAGTAAGGTACGAGTGAAATGGTATCAGAAACGCGGTCAAAAGTAAAGGCTCAGGGTCTTTTCATAGACGGCGCGCGTTTCTTTTGCGCACTGTCCCCAGGAAAAAAGTTTCGACCTTTCCAGAGTTTTTCGGGAGAGCTCTTCCCTCAATTTTTCGTCATGGAAAATATCGAGCAGCGCCTTGGTCCAGAGCGGCTCTTCGTCACTTGGTAAAAGAATTCCGGCCGAGCCGACAACTTCGGGAAGGGAGGAACTGTCCGAAACTATGACGGGAGCTCCTTCTCCCATCGCCTCCAGAACGGGGAGGCCGAAGCCTTCGTATTTCGAGGGGAAGA
>JAFYIM010000169.1 GCA_017538635.1 bacterium | reverse complement strand
GAACATGACCGCCTGATAAAGCGAACCGAAAATCAGCGCGGCAAGCCAGAGCCAGGCGAATATCCTGAGCATAAGGTAGGAGCCGTTCAGCTTTACCAGCCTGAGATCTTTCAAAACCACCAGTTCCCGCTGCACGTTTATCCTGACGTTGCTGAAAGTGTGCGTGAAAAAGCGCAGGAAAGTGTCCCTGTTGTCCGGATAGATATCGGATCGGGCGCCGAGAACTTTGTCGCTGTAGGAAGCGACCGTAAGGTTGCCGGACATCGGCGCCTCAAGCTCCTCGGGCGAGATGTCGGGCTTCGGCTCGTTATGCCAAACGAGCGCGTAAAGCGAAAGCGGTTTCAGACCGATAAGGAAACGTTCGTTTGTCGTCTGCATCATCGGCTCCCGATGCCCGAAGGAATAAATGGGAGCCAAAAGCACACTCAACGCGATCAGAGCCAGGGCAAAGGACGCCAGTTTGGAATAAAGATCCCGCCGGAAATAGACGAAAACGAAGCAGAAAGTCAAAAACAGGGAAAACCAGATCACGAAAAAGCAAGGGAAAACGAACTCGGAAACGGCAAGCAAAACCTTCAGCATGCCGGAAGGGAGCTTCACTTCCGTCAGGCGGACTGAATCGATAACGGACGCTCCTCCCCTTCCCTCGTGCCAGAAACGCAAGGATATGTCGTTGAAAAACGAATGCGCAGAGTCGAAGAGAAAAATCTGCTCATCGCTTTTCACTTTGTGGAAAGTCACGAGGTTCTCAGTGCTCGAATCGTCGTAGGAAGGAGCCTTGTAAAGATCGGTGTAAACGAGGGAGTGGTTGGAGCCATCGAGCGCCCTGCCCTTTATCCTTAAGCAGCAGGCTGAGTATGGGGAGCATTCCTCGAGCGGGATCCGGCAAACGTCGGCGCCCGGATCGAGCTCTTTGCCGACAGACTTATTAACAAGCTCCTTTGACTTGGGGCCCTCCGTCGCAGCGTTGAAAACATTAAAAGGCGTGGCGGAAACTATGAAGGACACGACTCCGCAGGCAAGAAAAGCAACGGCGAAGCGCCATGCGCCCTTCGCCTTGAGGTAAAGGCAGAAAGCGAAGAACAGAACTATGCACGCCAAAATAAAATTGCGGACGAAAACAAGGGCGTAAGGCCAGAAGCTTTTCAGCTTCTCCATGAAGTTGGTGACAAAATAAAAGACTCTCTCCCCTTTCAGCGTTGTCGTGACCACGCTGCCCACCACGAGATAATAACGTCCTGGCCCGGGAACGAAGCGGCGCAGCAAAAAATGGCGGCGGCGCTGGAAAGCGGAAAGCTCCACGCTTTCCCCGGAAGACATGACCTTGTTGAAATGACCGATCGACGTGTCCGGATTCAAAAGCGTTTCTTTTTCAGCCGCTCCCACAAGAGCGAAGGTCAGCTTCGGCTGTTTGTCCGCTTTGCCTTTCAAACTTCCGAAATAATTCAGGAACATACTGCCGGAAAAAGACGCGTCGACGGGATAGAACTGATAGTTTATCCGTCCCTTGGTGACGGACTGGACGCTTCCGACATCGGAAGATCT
>JAFYIM010000168.1 GCA_017538635.1 bacterium | reverse complement strand
GTGCGGCAGACCAAAATGTCCGGGATGATACCGATGGAACGCAAAACCGCCACGGACTGCTGGCTGGGCTTGGTCTTCAATTCCCCTGCCGCCCGCAGATACGGAACGAGCGTCAAATGCACGAAGCATGTGTTGCTCGGGCCTTCCTCGAAACGGAACTGTCTGGCCGCTTCCAGGAAAGGCAGCGATTCGATGTCGCCGGAAACGCCGCCGATCTCGCACAAAACGATGTCCACGTCGGGGCCGGCCGCGCTTCGGATGGCGGATTTGATCTCGTTGGTGATATGCGGAATGACCTGCACCGTGCCGCCCAGGTATCCGCCCTGGCGCTCTCTTTGCAGCACAGCGGAATAGATCTTGCCGCTGGTGTAGTTGGAGGCTTTGCTGCAAGTGACGCCTGCGAAACGCTCATAGTGCCCGAGGTCTAAGTCCGCTTCCGTCCCGTCGTCCGTCACGAAAACTTCGCCGTGCTGGTAAGGGCTCATGGTTCCTGGATCGATGTTCAGATAAGGATCCAGTTTTTGCATGAAAACGTTGTAGCCCCGGCTTTTCAGAAGAAGGGCAAGGCTCGCCGACGTTATGCCTTTCCCTAAGCTCGACACCACGCCGCCCGTGATGAAGACGTACTTTGTTCTTTTTTCCATCGTTTTAATTTGTTTGGGTTGCCCAGATCTCCATAAGCCTCCTTATGGCCGATTCCGGATCATTATTTTGACAAACGGCCCGCACCACGGAATAGTTCCGGGCGCCGGCGCGTTTTATTAAAGGTAAGTTTTCGCAGTTGATGCCGCCTATCGCCACCGCCGGACAACTCGCGGCTTTTATCATTTCAGCCATGCCCTCCAAGCCCAGAGTGGGATCGGGTATCGCTTTGGTCGGAGTGGCATATACAGGACCCACGCCGATGTAGTCTGGGCAAAGCCTGGCCGCTTCCCTGACCTGGCTGAGATTGTGCGTGGAAAGTCCGAATACCGCTAGCTCCGGGTAAAGCTTGCGCGCAATAGCTATCGGCATATCGCCCTGCCCTAAATGCACTCCGTCAGCCTCCGCAAGAGCGGCGAGTTTCGGGTCATCGTTCACGATAAAAAGCGTCTTCGTTCCTCTGGTGGCCGCGCGCATATTCTTCGCTTCCCTCAGGATCTCGCTTTCACAAGCGTTCTTCATCCTTAGCTGCACGAAGCGAAGGCCGCATTTTACCGCGGCCTCCGCGCACTTGGCGTACCCAGCTACCGGGTTAGTCACTACCAGGTAAAGTCCGAATCCGTCTTTGATTTTCATTTCTTCAGATCCGCTTCCACGAGATCGGCGACTTTCTTGCCGCTTTTAAGCATGCCGCCGAAGATTGGCCCCATGCGGAAGCCGCCCTGGACGTTGTTGGCCGCCATGCCGGAGGCGTAGAGACCGGGATCGAGTTTCTTGGTGTTGATGAGAGTCGTTCTCTCGCCGTCTTCCATCCACATAGGCTTCTCGCCCATCACGCCGCCCGTGGGCGAATCGATCTTCACGCCGGCCTTGCTGACGACTTTCCTCACGATCTCGTTGGGATGCCCTGTGCCGTCAATTAGCGCCCTGGTTGTTATGACCAGAGGATCGACGTGCATTTCCAGCCTCACCACGGGATTCCAGTTGATGACCACGCCTGAGACCACGTCGTTGTGCATGACCACGTCCTCTATTGTCACCGTATTGAAAATGACCGCGCCGGCGTGGCGTGCGCCGAAAATAAGTCCGGAAGCCATTTCCACGGAATCCACGGTATGGTAACCATTCTTTATGGGCACTGTGGTGATGCCGAATTCATGCAATATCTCAGCCGCGTCGTCCTGGACCACCACTTCGTTCATCAGCATGCCGCCGCCCCAGATGCCGCCGCCGGGCGCCAGCTTCGATTCGAAGATGGCGACCTTCAGCCCTTTCTTGGCCAGATAATAGGCCGCCACCAAGCCGGAAGGTCCGGCGCCCGCGATGGCCACGTCCAGGGCCATATTGTCCTGCAATTTCTTAAAAAAGCTCTTTACTATAGCGCCGGAGATAGTCTCTTCCATCACTTCTTTCTTCATTGTATTTTCCTCAATCTTTTTTGGCTAAAAGTTCTTTGATTCTTTTCGTGGTCCTGACAGCGCAGAACTCCTTTCCGCACATGGTGCAGTGATCCTCGTCGTGGGATTCGGGCTCGCCCCTCATCCACCTTGCTTTGGCGGTCTCGGGATCCAGGGCGCACTCGAACTGCTTGTCCCAGTCGAAATTTTTCCTGGCAAGAGACATCTTAAGATCGATGTCCGAAGCGCCAGGCAACCCTCTGGCGATGTCGCCGGCGTGCGCAGCTATCTTATAAGCCACGCAGCCTTCCCTTACGTCGTCCTCCGTAGGAAGACCGAGGTGTTCCGCAGGCGTCACGTAGCACAGAAGCGAGGCTCCGTAAGTCGCCGCGGCGGTCGCGCCGATGGCGGACACGATATGATCGTAGCCCGGCGCGATGTCGGTGACGACAGGACCGAGAACATAGAAGGGCGCTCCGAAACAGACTTCCTGCTCCCTTTCCATGTTCATCCTGATCTGATCGAAGGGCACGTGCCCGGGGCCTTCCACCATGACTTGCACGCCTCTTTCCCGGCAAGCCAAGACAAGCTCGCCCAAAACGGAAAGCTCGGCGAACTGGGCTTCGTCGGAAGCGTCCGCTATACAGCCGGGCCTAAGCCCGTCCCCCAAGGAGACCGTCACGTCGTGCTTCACGAGAATGTCCAGCACCTTGTCCCAGTTCTCATAGAGGGGATTCTCCGCGTCATGCTCCAGCATCCACTCCGCCATCAAAGAGCCGCCCCGGGAGACTATTCCCATGGTCCTCTTGACAGCCAGAGGAATGTGCCTTCTAAGAAGCCCCGCGTGCAGCGTCATGAAATCCACGCCCTGCTCAGCCTGCTCTTCAATGACATCCAAAAGCAAAGCCATATCCATCTTGGGAACGCTGCCCTCGAGACGCGAAACGGTCTCGTAAACAGGCACGGTCCCCAAAGGCACAGGCGAATTTTTGATCATCTCTTTCCTGATGAAAGAAACGTCTTTCCCCACAGTCAGGTCCATGACGAAATCCGCGCCGTACTTCAAGGAAACAGAAAGTTTTTTCAGTTCCTCATCCAAAGACGAGCGGTCTTTACTGCAGCCTAAGTTGGCGTTGATCTTGGTAGAGAAAACCCTCCCTACGCCAACTGGCCGGCAGTTTTTGTGGGAGGGGTTTAAAGGAATGACGGCTCTTCCCGCCGCCACTTCAGCGAGGACTGTTTCCGGCGGCACATTCTCTTTTGCCGCCACTGTCCTCATGGCATCAGTTATGACGCCCTCAATCGCTTTTTGAAGTTGGGTCATATCTTTTTTCCTTACGCCGGTATTATCCGGATCAAGTTAATATGGGTATCATCTCAGCCTCGCTCCACCTTTGGAGGAAGCACCCCGTATCTGGACCTTAAGCATAGCAAATATTTTTTGCTATTTCAAGGACATATTTTATTCGCCGATTTTACAGGCGAATATCGATCATGGTGATTTCGGTTGGATTGCAAAAGCGCAGGTAAGGCTTTCCCAATCCCCTGCTTATGAGCATGACGCAACCGTCTTTGGAAAGGACTCGCTCCGCCATCATGGCGCCGTGTTTGGAAGGCAGGATCATAGGCCCGAAAAGCCCGAAGCGGATCTGCCCGCCGTGGGTGTGTCCGGCCAGCACAATATGCGCCCCTATTTTCCGCCAATTCTCCCATTCGTCGGGGTCGTGGCCCAGGGCGATCTTAAGTTTTTCTTTGTCAAGGGAAGCAAACTTGGACATCTCCTCTCCCCAGGGCGCTTCCGTCCCCAGGAAGATCATCTCCCCCGCCGGGTAGATCTCGTTTTTCAAATGCACGAAACCAAGAGCGTCTAAAGCTTCCGTCAAAGGCTTTTCCGCCCCGATCCAGAAATCGTGGTTGCCAAGGACGTAAAAAACTTTTTCCTTAGCCTTGAGTTTGCCAAGAAGTGTGATTAACTCCGGAATATCTTTTATCTTCTGGATGAAATCGCCAGTGATCGCGACGTAATCAGGCTCAAGCTTGTTGACCTCAGAAACCACTTCCGCAAGGAAGAGTTTTGACAGATCATTGTAATGCAGGTCGCTTAACTGCACCAAGCGCACGCCTTCCTTGCCGATCCCTATCTCGTAATGCTGGCAAACGACCGGACCAAGTTTCCTGGGCTCCAGCGTCCTAAGGAATTTCGCAGCATCTATTTTGTTACGAAGGATCTTGCTGTGCCTTATGCAGGGCTCCAGGAGCGTCAGGAAGGCGATTCCGATGAGCGTCCAAAGGAAGATCTGGTTGGAGAAAAGATCGGCCCTGCAAAAGAGAATGTAAAAATAAAGACATACCGCCAGGAGGCACAATATTCCAGACGGTATGTCCAAAGAAAGATAGCGGTCGCTGATCCTCTCAGTCAGCCTGGAGGAAACGCGCCCGATAAAAAGGAGCAGGCCGAAAAGGGCCAGAGCCAATATGAGCGCGGCGCTAAGCATCTTTTATTTAGGGAGTCTTCTCTTGGCGGCCTTGAGGCCGTTCCCCAGGAGCATAGCGATGGTCATGGGGCCTACGCCGCCCGGCACCGGAGTGATGGCGGAGCATTTGGGCGCGACGTTCTCGTAGTCCACGTCGCCCACCAGACGGTAGCCGCGCTTAGCGGTGGGATCCTCGACTCGGTTGACGCCGACGTCCACGACCACCGCGCCTTCTTTCACCATGTCGGCGGTGATGGTGTTGGGACGGCCGATGGCGGCCACCACGATGTCGCCCTGCCTGGTGATGGAGGGGATGTCCTTCGTGCCGGTGTGGCAAATGGTGACGGTGGCATTGGCGCCGTCACGTTTCTGGACGAGCAGGTTCGCCAGCGGCTTGCCGACAATGTTGGAACGTCCGACTATGACCACGTGTTTGCCTTTCACTTCAATGCCGGCTCTCTGCAGCAGTACCACCACGCCGTAGGGCGTGCAGGGATAGAAGCCGTCGGTGTCGCCGATGCAGAGCTTGCCGACGTTCACCGGATGGAAGCAGTCCACGTCCTTCTTGGGATCGGTGGCGGCGATGACCGCCTCTTCGGAAATGTGCTTCGGCAGCGGCAGCTGCACGATGAAGCCGTCGATTTTCGGATCGTGGTTCAGTTCGTCCACCAGCTTCAAAAGCTCTTCCTGGGTGGTTTCCTTCGGGAGCTCGTAGTCGTAGCCGGTGATGCCGACTTCCGCGCAGGCTTTCTTTTTCATCCTGACGTAAGCTTGCGAAGCGGGATTGTCGCCCACCAATACGAAGCCAAGCCCGGGCTCGACGCCCTGCTTTTTCATTTCTTCCACTTCTTTGGCCATCTCAGATCTGATGGCGGCCGCCGTTTCATTTCCGTTGATAATAAGAGGTTCCATATTTTCTCCAAAATATACGGTTAATAAATGCTAATTATCCAAAGAAAGATCCAGACTTAGTTTGATTCTGCTGCTTCAGAATTAGTGTTGATGTTGATCTCAACGGTCGCCGGAGCTTCACTCGGGGTAGCTGGTAAAACTTGAGTAGGCTGGTTGAACTGATTTTCATCTGTGCATATGTAGAATTGATCGGGTAGTTTATACATAGCACCGGAGGCTCCATCAATCAGAATATAAATGAAGCCTCCGAAAATAAAGCTGCCTATGATCCAAGGGTCTATCGAGGCATTATAGATAGCTATCTCTTTTTCACCATTTTTGGGATAGACATATTCAAGAACATAACTTTCACCACTTAAAAAGTCACGGCTAGCCTTTAGCCTCATAGAATAGGGAGTGTTCTGAGTAGCAATGATTTTATATCCTTGCCTAACTGATACCCTATCTCCGTTCCTAGAAGAACAAATCTGAACATCATATTCAGATTTTGACAAGAAGGTGGCGCAACCCGTCATAAATATCATGACATAAACAGCTACACCGATAAGAATAAGAGTTTTTTTCATTTTGTTGGAAAAAGGTTGTTGTTATCGTTTGTGGTCTGCCGCTCACGCGGCCGACACAGGTTAAGGTCTTTTCTAAATTTTATCAAAAATCAACTCCAGGCTTTGATAAGCAATGAGCGAAGCGCCCCTTCGTCCATTCCTAATTCGCGCAAAGGCAGAAGAAAATCTTCGTGAGAGCGCTCGGCGCGGTATTCGGGACGAACGTCAGGCTCCTTAAGATAGCGTTTTATCCTTTGGAGGTCGGGATCGATCAGGAAGCTGCCGTGGATAAGCAGAGCTCCCTGGCGCTGGCTCTGGGCGTTGCCGGCGACCTTTCTTCCGGCGATGGCCAGATCGCAGGGCTCGTGGAACTCCAAGTTGAGGCTTTGCTTTTGGAAAGCTTCGACCAGTGGGGCAAAAGCCGTCCGATAAGCGCCCATTACATCGAAGCGCTTGAAGGGCGGCGCTAAATTCGTCACTATCGTGTAAACAAGGCAGCCCTTGTGAATGAAAACTGTTCCCCCACCGGAAAAGCGCCTTAGGATAGGAACAGAATCTTTTTCAGCCGCGGCTTTGTCAACGTACTTTTCCTCATCTTGGCTTAAACCCAGAACGATAGCCTCGTCAGTGAAGTTATAAAACCTAAGCAGCGGCGGCCGCGTTCCCTTCCCGACTTCTGACATAAGCTCTCTGTCCAGAGCGATCTGCCACGCAACGGATAGCTTTGGAGTTTCCAGGTAGTTTAGCCTAAAAGAAGTCATGTTCAAATTTTAGCAAATTTCCGCCGGGATTTGGCTTTGACAACGAGGGGCGGTTATGGTACAATTTCTATTCACAATTAAAAATGAAATAAACAACAAAAAGTGAGATTTTTATGGCAAATCCAAAACGCAGACATTCTCAGACTCGCCGCGACAAACGCCGCACGCACGACTCCTTAACGAAGCCCCAGACTCTGGCCTGCTCCAATTGCGGCTATGAGAAGCAGCCCCATGTGGTCTGCCCGAAGTGCGGTTTCTACAAAGG
>JAFYIM010000167.1 GCA_017538635.1 bacterium | reverse complement strand
GTAGGCTTCAACGTCGAACTGATAAAGAGACTGGCGCTTTACCTCAACGTCAAGGCCGACATCGTCATTATGGATTACGACAAACTCTACGAAGCGGCCGGAACCGGCAAAGTCGATCTGGCGGTCGCCAGCATGGACGTAACGGACGCCATGAAAGGCGCTGTGCTTTTCTCCGACGAATACATCGACTGCCCGGCGGCGGTCATGGTGCGCAAGGTGAAATAAATGGCTTTTTCATTTTTAGGCAAACTTTTCACGAAGGAACTTGTGGTGGTCTCGGGACTGCCGCGCTCCGGGACGTCGATGATGATGAAGATGCTGGAAGCGGGCGGCATTCCTCCGCTGCAGGACAACATCAGGACGGCCGACGAGGACAACCCCAAAGGCTACTACGAATTCGAGAGAGTGAAAAAACTACCCGCGGATACGGCCTGGATGCCCGAGGCGGTCGGCAAGGCGGTCAAGATCATAGCTCTCCTTCTGACTAAGCTTCCCCTGAAGGGCTACCGCTACAAAGTGCTCTTCATGCGCCGCGACATCGAGGAGATCATGAAGAGCCAGAAGCAAATGCTCATCAGGAGAGGCGAGAGCACCGACAAGATCTCCGACGAAGAGATGATTACGACCTACAACAGGCACCTTTCCGAAGTTTTGAATTTCCTGGAAGCCCATTCCTGCTTCACGGTCTTCTTCGTAAACTACAACGACCTTATGCGCGACCCCTCTGATTGGGTGCCGAGGATCGCTGCTTTTTTGGGGAAGGAAATGGACACTGAGGCTATGAAAGCCGTGGTCGATCCCAAACTCTACCGCAACCGCAGCTAAATCTATGCCTCCACATTTTCACGGCGGAAGTCAAGGGGATAGGATAACCAAAGCGGGGATGAAGATCCTCCTGGGGTACGTTTGGCAGTACCGCTACCGTTTCCTTCTCGGCGTTTTTGGCCTTGCCTGCATCGACCTTGCAGTCCTTTTGATGCCGCACTTCATCGCCCGCGCTTTCGACGCACTCTCCGACGGTACGGCCACCAGGGAGTTTCTGAGAAACACCTGCCTTACCATGATCGCGATCATGACATGCGGCATCTTCTTCCGCTTTCTCTGGCGCTATTGCTTTTCCGGCGTGGGCTTGAAGATCAACCGCGATCTTCGTCAGAAGATCTTCGACCATCTGCAGACGATGCCGCCCGAGTATTTCGACAAGCACAGGGTGGGCGACCTTACCGCGCACATGACGAACGACGTGCAGGCGGTGGAGCACTCCGTAGCCTTCGGCATGCTGGCGGGTGCCGACTCACTCGTCATGGGCGGAATGATCATAGTGTTGATGCTCAGCGAGAACTGGAAACTGGCGCTTCTTGTGCTTATTCCGGCTCCCATAATCATGATCGTGGTCAGAGTGATCGGCCGCCAGATCAGGATACTTTTCGGCAAGGTCCAGGAATCTTTCTCCGGCATGAACGAACGGGCGCAGGAGATCTTCGCCGGCATCATGGTCGTCAAGGCTTACGGAGACGAGGAAGCTTCGCTCAATAGTTTCGGGGGCGAGGGGAAAGCCTACGTTGACAACTCTATCGCGCTGGTCAGGAAATGGGCCATGATGGGTCCTCTGATCATGGTCGTCTCCAACCTTTGCATGGCTTTGCTTCTGTGGTTCGGCGGAAAGCGCATAATCATGGGCGAAATGCCCCTGGGCACTTTCACGAAGTTTTATATGTACCTCGGCACCATGACCTGGCCTATGATCGCCATCTCAGAAGTCATAAACCATCTTGAGAGAGGGTGCGCAAGCGCCGAGCGCGTGCAGACGATCCTTGAGGAGGAAAGCGTCATAAAGGACGGCACGGAACGCGTGGAAGGCAAAACGCTACTGGAAATAAAAGACCTCACTTACAAATATCCCGGCGCTATAAAGAACGCCCTGGAAAACATCACTTGCCACGTCTCGGAAGGGGAGACCTTGGGCATCGTGGGAAGGACGGGCTGCGGCAAGACGACTCTGGTCGATCTCTGCATGCGCCTCTACAGTCCTCCTCCGGGCACGGTCTTTTTGAACGGGAAAGATGTGGCGGAATACAAGCTCGACGAACTGAGGGGCGTCTTCGGCTACGTGCCCCAGGAGCCCTTCCTCTTCAGCATGACGATAAAGGACAACATCCGTTTCGCCAGGCCGGAGATGGACGACGAGGAAGTCGTCTACTGGGCGAAGAAAGCCTTCATCCACGACGACATCATGCGCTTTAACGACGGCTACGACACCTGGGTGGGCGAAAGGGGCGTGACGCTTTCCGGCGGCCAGAAACAGAGGATCGCCATCGCCAGGGCGCTATCATTGCGTCCGAGGATCCTGGTGCTTGACGACGCACTCTCCGCGGTTGACGCGGAAACGGAAAGCGAGATCTTAAAAGAACTCGGCGAGATCAGGGGCAAGTCCACCAATCTCATCATCGCTCACAGGCTCTCCGCCGTCAAGAACGCCGACCGCACTATAGTTTTGAACCATGGGAAGATCGAAGACATAGGCGTGCACGAGGAATTGAAAGTCAGGTCGCCTTTTTATAAAGAGCTCTATCTGCTTCAGAGCGCCGTAATAGAGGATGGAAAATGAGTCACAGCCATCATCACGATTTCGATTCGGAAGATCAGTACAAGAGCGGCTTTGACATAAGCTACATCAGGCGCTTCCTAGGTTATGCGGCGCCTCAGAAGCTCTTCATCTTCCTGGCTCTCCTTTTCCTGGCTCTCAGCTCAGCCACCCAGCTCATCACGCCGAACATCTACAGGAAGAGCATAGACAACTATCTCGTTCCTCTCTATACCTTCATTCGTTCCGATCATGAAGCTTTGGAGAAATATCCGAAGCTTAAAGAAGCGGCCATACCAGCCGGCGACGACACGGTCGCCGTGCCGACGAGCTTCCTTGAGAAGAACAAGGACATCAGTGATTCCCTGAAAGACAAGGGCGAGAACCATTACATCTTCAAGAAGGAAAGCTACGACGGGACGCACGGCTTCGTTTACGGCGACAATTGGTTCGTTCCCGATAAGGAATTTGCGGATATCGACCCGGTGCTCCTGACGAAGATAAGGGGAAGCGACATAAACGGTCTGAAGAAGATGTTCTTCCTCTTCCTCATTGTCCTTGCCCTTCACGCCGTTTCTGACTACTTCCACCGCCTTACGCTTGAAATAGCCAGCCAGCGCACGATGTACGCTTTAAGGATGGCGCTCTTCAAGCATCTGCAGAGCCTTTCCGTTTCCCTGTACAACAGGACGCCCATTGGCAAACTCGTGACGAGGGTGACGAACGATATCGAAGCCATCAACTCCATGCTGTCCACCGTCGCGGTCCAGATGCTGGCTTCGGCCGGCATGTTCATCGGCTCCCTTATCATCGTTCTGTACATCAACTGGAAGCTGACGCTGGTCTCGCTTACGGTTTTGCCTTTCTGCGTCGTCATCACGATCATCTTCCGCATCGTGGTAAGAAGAGTCCACCGCGAACTGAGAAGGATCTTAGCTAAGATAAACGGCGTCCTGACGGAGGAATTCTCCGGCATCAAGATGATCCAGTCTTTCAACCAGCAGAAGCGCAGAAGGGAAGAGTTCGCCGACGTCAACGCCTCCTATTACAAGGCCGGCTTCAAGAACGTCATCTACATGGGCGTTTTCGGTCCGATCCTCGACCTTATCCGGCATTTCGGCACGGCGCTCATCATTCTCTACGGCGGCATCTGCGTCCTGGACGGCGATCTGACTCTCGGTTCTCTAATGGCCTTCATCACATATTTCGGCCACCTCTGCAATCCCTTGATGCAGATCAGTAACCAGATCACGCAGCTGCAATCGAGCCTGGCGGCCTCGGAGAGAATCTTCACGCTCCTCGACACCAGAAACGAAGTGGCTCAGCCGGAAAATCCCGTGATCGTTCCCGAACCGAAAGGCGAAGTGGAATTCCAAAACGTCGATTTCTCCTACATAGAAAACGAGCAGGTCCTGAAAGACGTCTCCTTCAAGATCGAACCTGGCAAGAGCATCGCTATCGTAGGCCCGACCGGCGCCGGCAAGTCTTCGCTAATTAACCTTGTCTGCCGCTTCTACGACGCCAACAAGGGCAGAGTCCTTCTGGACGGCGTGGATGTTAAGGACTGGTCCAACGAGGAACTGCGCAAGCACATCTCCATAGTTCTGCAGGGCACTTTCGTCTTCAGCCGCTCCATCTATGAAAACATCGCGCTTGGCGACCCCTCTATCACCAGGGAGAAAGCTATCAAAGCCGCCGAGACGGTCTGCGCCAACCAGTTCATCGAGAAACTGCCGCACGGCTACGACGAAGTGATGGCCGAGCGCGGCGCCACGCTTTCCGCCGGCGAAAAGCAGCTGCT
>JAFYIM010000166.1 GCA_017538635.1 bacterium | reverse complement strand
GGACAAATTGCCGGAATAAAAAAAGCCTCCGCTCGGCGGAGGCTTTTTTGTTTTTGCCTTTTTATTTTACTTGATGTCGGCGTGGTATTCCTGGATGCTCTTAAGAGGAGCGGAGCCGTGCAGGAAGGCTTTGATGCCGAGCGCCGCGTTGTGGGCGGCCGCCATGGTCGTGATGTAGGGGACCTTGTATTTGATGGCGGTCTTCCTGATGTAGGAGTCGTCGTCTTTGGAGCGGCAGCCTATCGGCGTGTTGACGATGAGGTTTATCTCTCCGTTCGTTATGGCGTCCACCAGGTTCGGTCTGCCTTCCAGGCGTTTCAATACGACTTCCGCGTTGATGCCGTTTTCGTTTAAGTAGGCGCAGGTGCCTTTGGTCGCAAGGATCCTGAAGCCAAGCTCCTTGAAGAGCGTGGCGGTCTCAAGCAGCATCTCGTCGTGGTCGGCGACCGTCATCAAAACGGTGCCTTCCGTCGGCAGTTTCTGGTTGGCCGCGACCTGGGACTTGAAGTAGGCGAGGCCGGGGGAAGTGGAGATGCCCAATACTTCGCCGGTACTCCGCATCTCGGGTCCGAGCACGGGGTCAACTTCCGGGAACATGTTGAAGGGGAAGACTGCTTCCTTGACGCCGTAGTGCGGGATGGCCTTCTTCGTGATGCCGAGTTCCTTCAGCGTCTTGCCGAGCATGACTTGAGTCGCGATCCTCGCCATCGGGATGGAGCAGACCTTACTGACCAGCGGCACGGTGCGGGAGGCCCTGGGGTTCGCTTCCAGGATATAGACGACGTCGTTGCAGATCGCGTACTGGACGTTCATAAGTCCGACCACGTGCATCTCCAGCGCCAGTTCCTTCGTATAGCGCTCGATCGTCTCGATGTGCTTTTTCGGAATGGTGACGGGCGGGATGAAGCAGGCGGAGTCGCCGGAGTGGATGCCGGCCTGCTCGATGTGCTCCATGATGGCGGGGACGAACGCTTCCTTGCCGTCGCAGATGGCGTCGGCTTCCGTCTCGGTCGCGTTCTCAAGGAACTTGTCGATAAGGATGACGTTCTCGCCGGCGGCCTGCAGGGCGTTGTTCATATATTCGACCAGCATCTCGTCATTGTGCACGACTTCCATGCCGCGTCCGCCCAGAACGAAGGAGGGGCGCACCATCAAGGGGTAGCCGATCCTCTTGGCGGCTGCGAGAGCGTCCTCGACGCTGTGCGCCATGCCGGCTTCCGGCTGCGGAATGCCTAGCTTCTGCACGACTTCGTGGAAGAGCTCGCGGTCTTCCGCCAAAGCTATCGTCTTAGGAGAAGTGCCGAGCACTTTGACGCCGTTGGCTTCCAAATCGTGCGCCAAGTTGAGGGGAGTCTGACCGCCGAACTGCACGATGACGCCCACGGGTTTTTCCTTGCGGTAAATGGCGAGCACGTCTTCCAAGGTCAGCGGTTCGAAGTAAAGCTTGTTGGAAGTGTCGTAGTCGGTGGAGACGGTCTCAGGGTTGCAGTTGACCATGACGGACTCTAATCCGGCGTCCCTGATGGCGAAAGCGGCGTGCACGCAGCAGTAGTCGAACTCGATGCCCTGGCCGATGCGGTTCGGACCGCCGCCCAAGACCATGATCTTGTCCTTGCTGGAAACTTCCGTCTCGTTCTTCTTATTATAGGTGGAGTAGTAGTAGCAGGCGTCCTTCACGCCGGAGACCGGGACCGCGAACCAGCTTTCCTCCATGCCGTCGGCTTCCCTGGCTTCCCTCACTTCCGTTTCCGTGATGCCTAAGATCTGCGCAAGGTAGCGGTCGGAGAAGCCGTCCTTCTTAGCCTGGACGAGGAGGTCTTTGGGAGGAAGCGAGCCTTTGCTCTTTAATATCTCTTCTTCCAAATTGACCAGTTCCTTCATTTGCGTAAGGAACCACTTATTGATCTTGGTGGCTTCGTAGAGTTCGTCAACGGTCGCGCCTTTTCTGGTCGCTTCATAGAGCATGAACTGGCGTGTGGAGCAGGGCGTCCTGACCGCTTCGACCAAGGCTTCCTTCGTCCACTTGTCGTAGCCCTTATAGAAACCTAAGCCGTAGCATTTGTTCTCGAGGGAGCGGATGGCTTTCTGGAAAGCTTCCTTGTAATTTTTGCCGATAGACATCACTTCGCCGACGGCGCGCATCTGCGTTCCCAGCTTGTCGTAGGAGCCGTGGAATTTCTCGAAGGCCCAGCGCGCGAACTTTACGACCACATAGTCGCCGGAGGGAACGTACTTGTCCAAGGTTCCTTCCTTCCAGTAGGGGAGCTGGTCCAGCGTTATGCCGGCCGCAAGGTAGGCGGAGATGAAGGCGATGGGGAAGCCCGTCGCTTTGGAAGCCAGGGCGGAGGAGCGGGAAGTCCTCGGGTTGATCTCGATGACGACCACGCGGTCCGTTACCGGGTCGTGGGCGAACTGGACGTTCGTGCCGCCTATCACTTCGATAGCGTCCACGATGTCGTAGGAATATTTCTGCAGACGTTTCTGCAAGCTCTCGGGGACCGTCATCATCGGCGCCGTGCAGTAAGAGTCGCCGGTGTGCACGCCCATGGGGTCAACGTTCTCGATGAAGCAGACTGTGATCTTCTGGCCTTTGGAGTCCCTGATGATCTCCAGTTCCAGCTCTTCCCAGCCGGCCAGACATTCCTCTATGAGGATCTCATGGACCAAGCTTTCGTTGAGGCCGCGCTGGGCGATCGTCTTGAACTCTTCCATGTTGTAAACGAGGCCGCCGCCGGTGCCGCCCATCGTGTAGGCCGGGCGGATGACGACCGGGAGCTTGATGGTCTCCAAGACTTTCTCGGCTTCCTCGTAGCTTCTGGCGATGGCGGATCTTGCGCATTCGACGCCGATAGATTCCATCGTGTCCTTGAAGGTTTGTCTGTCTTCGCCCTTCTTGATGGCGTCAAGCTTGACGCCTATTATCTGCACGTTGTATTTCGCCAGGATGCCTTTCTCGGCCAGGTCGGCGGAAAGGTTCAGGGCCATCTGCCCGCCCAGGTTCGGAAGCAGCGCGTCAGGGCGCTCCTTGGCGATGATCTTTTCCAAGGACTCGACGTTCAAGGGCTCGATGTAGGTGTGATCGGCCATATTGGGGTCGGTCATGATGGTGGCGGGATTGGAGTTCACCAGGACGATCTCGTAACCAAGTGATCTCAGGGCTTTGCAGGCTTGCGTGCCGGAATAGTCAAATTCGCAGGCTTGGCCGATAATGATGGGGCCGGAACCGATAATCAAAACTTTTTTGATGTCCTGACGACCTTGCAGCATATGTTTTTATGTCCTCCTTACACGATTTAGGGAAAAAATCCCCGAAATTCGAGAAAGTTTATTAAAATTTCCCGAAAAAAGCAACGAGAAAGCCAAATGCCAGTCTTTATGCGGATTCCCATTTTTGCTATAATACAAGGTTAAGTAAAGGTAAAAATCCGCTTAAGGAACGCGCATGAAAACTTTTTTAAGACATATTCCCAAGGGCCCTACGCTTAGGGAACTCTACACCAGACCTCTGACTTACGGCCAGACTATTTCGGGGACGACTTTCTCCGCCGACGGCAAGATATTGGCTTTTTTGTGGAACGAAACTGGCGGAGCGGTCAGGGACCTTTTTGTGAAACTTGAGGACGGCAGCATAAGGAAGCTGACGGACGCCGAAAAGATAAAGAGATTCCCCTGCGAGGATGATACGCGCGATCCCAAAGACGTCGCATACGCCGAAATAATGTACACCGGCATCAGCGAATTTTCTTTCGTCAACGACACCTACGACATTGTCTTCCTCTGCCGCGGTAACCTTTTCATCTGCGACCTCGAGGGCAACGTCGAAAGACTGACGCTGACCAACGGGGGACAGTACAATCTCACGATCCCGGAAAAAGACCCCGAAGCTTTCTTCGTGAAGGGCGGGAACCTCTATTCCTACGATCTCGACCACGGCACGGTCAGGCAATTGACCTTCCTAACTAAGCCGCACACTTCCGTCTGCGATTACCGCGTCTCTCCGGACGGCAAATACGCCGCGGTATTAGTCGAGGACTCCTCGACCTATGAGGACATCAGGATGCCGGACTACACTCCCGAAAAGGAAGTAAAGATCAACAACCTGAGAAGGAACAACGTTGGGAAGCCCCTGGCGCTCTTCCGCTACGGCTTTTTGGACCTCACCAAAGAGAGTTCTCTCTTAGAGTATCCCGAGCTTCCGAATTTCAAACCTGAGGAATGCAAGAAGGGGACGACCGTCAGGCCGCACGCCGCGGCCGTGTCTGTGGACGGCAAGACTTTCGCTTTCGCTTACGTGGAGGACGACTACCGCACTTACCATCTCTGCGAAGCCTCCTATAAGAAAGGCTGGGTCGTGAAGGAGCGCTTCAGCGATCACCTTGAGCCCTGGATCGAATGGTCGCCCATCAGCTATGACAAAGAGGGGACGCTCTACTTCTTGAGTTACCGCGACGGCTGGCTGCAGCTCTACGAGCTGAAAGCGGGAAGCAAAACGCCGAAGAGAATAACAGCGGGCGGCTACGACATCACGAATTTCACTGTCTGCGAAAACGGCAGGATATATTTCAGCGCCCTCAATCCCGATCCCAGGAAAGCTTTCCTATACGCGAAGAAGAACGCAAATGATCCTGAAAAGCGTGTAAAATGCAGCGACCGCTGCTGGGAAAGCGCAACCGTAAGCCGGGACGGAAAGCAGCTGGCGGTCCAGGCCAGCTCGCTTATGGAGCCGCCCGTGCTTTTAGTCACCGGTGCGAAGGGCAAGTTCACGCAGATACTTGACACCGCTTCTCCGCTTTTGAAAAAGTGGCCGCGCGCCATAGTGAAGGAATTTTCCTTCAAGAACAAAGAGGACGGCTTGGAGATCTGCGGCACGCTGACTCTGCCTCGCGATTTCGACCCGAAGAAGAAATATCCCGCCGTCTTGCGCTGCGTTTACGCGGGGCAGGGAAAGATGGGCTTCGGCCGCTACAATCTCCTTGACAACTACATGGCCAACGAGATGGGCTACATCCTGGTCGGCATCGACCTGAGAGCGAGCCACGGTTACGGCCACAAATTCGCCCAGGGCTACTACAAGTCATTGGGCATCGTGGACTCCAAGGAGCTGGTCTCCTGTGCGGAATACCTGAAGGCGCTGCCCTGTGTCGATGAAAAGAGGATCGGCGTCTGGGGCGGCAGCTACGGAGGCTTCCTTACGCTCATGGTCATGTGCGACTTCCCGGGCGTCTTTCATACCGGCGTTTCCTGGAAGCCTGTGACGGACTGGAAGAACTACTGGGATTCCTACACCGCCCCGAGATTGGGACGTCCCAAGGACGATCCGGAAATTTACAAGGCGACCTCTCCCGTCTTCCACGCCGCCGGATTGGAGGGCAATCTTCTTTTGATCCACGGCATGCAGGACGACAACGTGCTTTTCCAAGACGCCGCCTGGATGATCCAGCAGCTTATTGAAAAACAGAAATACTTCGATCTTATGATATACCCCAAGGACAACCACGGCTTGGACCTCAGGTTTGAGAGCCTTCCCGACTGCATGGAAAGGATCGCCGCTTACTTCGAGGAACACATGGGTCTGGGACCTAAGGAGCAGAAATGAAAAACGCTTTGTATTTGCTGATCCTTGCCAGCGTATTGCTGGTCAACGCCTCCTTGGCGGACGTAGTGATAAACGAGATCAACTACAATCCGCCCGGCTCCGAGGACTCCGCGGAATTCGTGGAACTCTACAACAATCCGGGGGAGGAAGTCTCCCTGGCGGGCTGGAAGTTCAACAAGGGTTTCGACTTTGTTTTCCCGGAAGGCGCTGCGATTGCTGCCAACGGCTATGTCGTGGTGGCGCGCTATCCCGACCGCTTCAAAGTCGCTTACCCCGACGCTCCGGAACCCTACGGCCCCTTCGCCAGCGGCAAACTCAGCAACAGCGGCGAAGAAGTGGAGCTTAGGAACGCTCAAAACGCCACCATATCGAAGGTCTATTACCTGGACGGCGGCGAATGGCCGGAAGAACCGGACGGCGACGGCCCCACTTTGGAATTGAAGAATCCCAATTTCCCCTTGGACAATCCTAAGGTCTGGGCGGCCAGTACCGTCCGCGGCGGAACGCCGGGCGCGGAGAACTCCGTCTTTGTTCCGGACGGAACCTTGCTTCTGGAAACGAGAAGAGATCCCATATCTCCCATAGCCGGCGAAACTGTCACGGTCGGCGTCAGGGCCTCCTACGGCAACATCGCTTCGGCGACTTTGACGGTCGGGTCTCTTACCGTCGGCACGAGGAAAAAAGACGGCTGGTTCCTTGCCACTCTAAACGCCGGCGAAGCCGGCAGCAAGGTGAAATATACTTTGAACGTCAACGGCCCCCTCGGCACCCAGACCGTCGAGGAAGAATTCACGACCTTGACTAAACGCTTGTCTCAGCACTGCGTCATCATAAACGAGATAATGCACGACAGCGGCCTGGCGGCTTCCGACGACGACTACCAGTACGTGGAACTCTTCAACCCGACTACCGAGACTGTAGATCTTAAGGGCTGCATGATCAACAACGTGGTCTTGGACACCAAATCTCTTAATATCGAACCTGGAAAATATTTGGTCGCGCCTTCCAAGAAGAAGACCATAACTGCCATCTACGGCGACAAGATCCCTGTTATTAACTGCAAGCTCAAGCTTTTCGGCAAGAGCGGCAGCGTGAAGCTGACCGACTGCAACGGCTACGTCATTGATTCCGCCCGCTACGGCAGCGAATCCCCCTGGCCGTCTCTGGCCTGCGGCACGGGCTGCTCTCTGGAACTCTTGGATCCCAGCCTTGACGGCGATGATGTTGAAAGCTGGGGCGCTTCCAAGCTTTACGGAACGCCCGGCAAAGCCAATTCCGCCGCGGGCGACGTCCCGGCGCTCTCCGTCGTCTGCTATCCTCCCTTCGAACCTCTGAGCGATTCGCCGCTTGAATTCGCCTTTGCGGTCCTTGGCGACAACATTCAGGAAGTGACCTTCAACTACGGCATGGACAACGCAGATCTTCATTCGCAGCTTCTGACTCTTGATACGGAAAGCGGCCTCTACAAGGTCACGCTGCCCGCCAGGAACGTTTCCGGAACGCTGCGCTACTCCCTGACGATAAGAAAGGACGGCGCGTTCTACGGTTGGCCCAAGCAGAGCGTCGAGGAGGCCAAGCCGGCCGCCTCCATGACCGCCAGGCTCTCCTACGAATCGCACACCATTACAGTCGAGCCCACTACCGAATGGCAGAAAGCGACCATCACCGACAACGCCAGCGACTCCGCCAAGATGTACATCTACATGGACGCGGCTGGCGAGATACTGATCGATGAATTCGAGATGCGTGACGCCACCAAGAATTACATGGCGAACAGCAATTTCGATTCCAACATCGACAACTGGGTGCCCAGGGGCAACCACTCCGGCACTTTCTGGGACAATACGGACGGACACAATGCCAGAGGCTGCCTGCACGTCGTGGCTACTGGCGCTGGCGGCGGCAACTCTTCCGGCAGCTACGTCAGGCCCTACTTCTCGGAAGACCTGACCACGGGCAACTCCTATACCATGAGTTTCTATTACAAGATCCCGCCCCAGGCCGCCAGTTCCAGCGCCGTCTTCAAATATCTCAGGATCGGTCTGCCTCCCGAGACGGTCGCTATTTCCGAAATCAACTACCACGACCTGCACAACGCTTTCGGCAAACAGGAATACTTGGAGTTCAAGAACTACGGAAGCGAGACGGTCGATCTGGCGGGCTGGACGCTTGAGAGCAAGGAAAAAGGCAAGACCGCCATGCCGAAAGTCAAACTTCCGGCGGGCGAATTCCTCTACCTCTGCGCCGCCACCAACGCCTTCCACACCGCGTATCCTTCCGTCAAATACTATTACGATCTGGGTTACTCACCCGACCACGGCTCTGACACTTTCATCTTGAGGAACAGCGACGGCAAAATTATAGACACCGCTTCTTACCGTGACGACGGCGAATGGGGCGGCGACGCTGACGGCGTGGGCGCTTCCCTGGAAAGGCTCGACCTCATCAAGAACGGCACCGATCCCAAAAACTACCGTCTCTCCTACGGCGGCTCCGTCGGCAGGGACGCCAATGATCCGAGAGTGATAGACGCCTTCCACTCTCCCGCGGTCCCGACCTCCTCTTCCCGAGTTTACTTCTACTGCTACCTGGACGGCGTTTCCGGCCAGCCCAGCGGCAATCTCTATTACCGCATCGGCAATTACGGCTCCTGGAACACGCTTCCTCTCAGCTACAACTCCACGCAGAAGAGAGTCTATTGTTCCGTGACGGGATTGTCCAACAACGACCAGGTCTCCTTCTATTACGAGATCAACTGCGACGGCAAGACCATTACGTTCCCAAGCTGGGGAGCAAATCGCCCCTGCATGCTG
>JAFYIM010000165.1 GCA_017538635.1 bacterium | reverse complement strand
CCGGCGCGTTTTATTAAAGGTAAGTTTTCGCAGTTGATGCCGCCTATCGCCACCGCCGGGCAGGGCGCGGCTGCTATCATTTCAGCCGCGCCCTTCAAGCCCAGCGTTGGGTCGGGTATCGCTTTGGTCGGAGTGGCGTACACTGGTCCCACGCCGATGTAGTCGGGAGCAAGCCTGGCCGCTTCTCTGACCTGGCTGAGATTGTGCGTGGATAGCCCGAATGCCGCTAGCTCCGGGTAGAGCTTGCGCGCAATGGCTATCGGCATATCGCCCTGCCCAAGATGCACACCGTCCGCCTCCGCAAGAGCAGCGAGCTTTGGATCGTCGTTCACTATAAAGAGCGTCTTCGTTCCTCTGGTGGCCGCGCGCATATTCTTCGCTTCTCTTAGGATCTCCGCTTCCGGAGCGTTCTTCATCCTTAGCTGTACGAAGCGGAGACCGCATTTTACCGCGGCCTCCGCGCACTTGGCGTACCCCGCCACAGGGTTCGTCACCACCAAGTAAAGTCCGAATCCGTCTTCGATCTTCATTTTTTCAGATCCGCTTCCACCAGATCGGCGACTTTTTTGCCGCTTTTAAGCATGCCGCCGAAAATGGGGCCCATGCGGAAGCCGCCCTGGACGTTGTTGGCTGCCATGCCGGAGGCGTAGAGCCCGGGATAGAGTTTCTTGGTGTTGATGAGAGTCGTCCTTTCGCCGTCTTCCATCCACATAGGCTTCTCGCCCATCACGCCGCCCGTGGGCGAATCGATCTTCACGCCAGCCTTGCTGACGACTTTCCTCACGATCTCATTGGGATGTCCGGTGCCGTCTATAAGCGCCCTGGTGGTTATGACCAGAGGATCGACGTGCATTTCCAGCCTCACCACGGGATTCCAGTTGATGACCACGCCACTGACCACATCGTTGTGCATGACCACGTCCTCAATGGTCACCGTATTGAAGATGACCGCGCCGGCGTGGCGTGCGCCGAAAATAAGCCCGGAGGCCATTTCCACGGAGTCCACGGTGTGGTAGCCTTTCTTGATAGGCACGGTGGTAATACCGAATTCGTGCAGTATCTTGGCAGCATCGTCCTGAACGACCACTTCGTTCATGAGCATGCCGCCGCCCCAGATGCCGCCGCCGGGCGCCAGCTTCGATTCGAAGATGGCGACTTTCAGTCCTTTCTTGGCCAGATAATAGGCGGCCACCAAACCAGAAGGCCCGGCGCCAGCGATAGCCACGTCCAGGGCCATGTTGTCCTGCAGTTTCTTAAAAAAGCTCTTTACTATAGCGCCGGAGATAGTCTCTTCCATTACTTCTTTCTTCATTGTATTTTCCTCTTTATTTTTTGGCTAAAAGTTCTTTGATCCTTTTCGTGGTCCTGACAGCGCAGAACTCTTTTCCGCACATCGTGCAGTGATCCTCGTCGTGGGATTCGGGTTCCCCCTTCATCCACCTTGCTTTGGCGGTCTCGGGATCCAGGGCGCACTCGAACTGCTTGTCCCAGTCGAAATTCTTCCTGGCCTCAGACATCTTAAGGTCGATATCCGCCGCGCCAGGCAAACCTCTTGCAATGTCGCCAGCGTGCGCAGCGATCTTATAAGCCACGCAGCCTTCCCTCACATCGTCCTCCGTCGGAAGACCGAGGTGTTCCGCGGGCGTCACGTAGCACAGAAGCGAGGCCCCGTAGGTCGCCGCGGCGGTGGCGCCGATGGCGGACACTATATGGTCGTAGCCCGGCGCGATGTCAGTCACCACCGGACCGAGAACATAGAAAGGCGCTCCGAAACAAACTTCCTGCTCCCTTTCCATATTCATCTTGATCTGATCGAAGGGCACGTGCCCGGGACCTTCCACCATGACTTGCACGCCTCTTTCCCGGCAAGCCAAGACAAGCTCGCCCAAAACGGAAAGCTCGGCGAACTGGGCTTCATCGGAAGCATCCGCAATGCACCCCGGGCGAAGACCATCCCCCAAGGAGACCGTCACATCGTGCTTCACGAGAATGT
>JAFYIM010000002.1 GCA_017538635.1 bacterium | reverse complement strand
TTCTCGGGCGGGGCGGTTCGTAGGGAACCGGTTTCTCGCGGTTCCTTAAACCTAAAAAGATCAAGACGCCCACTATGAGCAGCACTATGATCGTACCGGATAATTTAACGCCGTCGCGAGTAGTCATTATATTCTCCTAATTTCTGATTTCGCCTTTGCCGTCGGGCTTGATGCCTGCAAGCTCGTCGCCCTGGATCGTAACTTCGTCCATAATGTTCTGAAGTTTTTCGCAGTAAGGGGTGAGGTCTTCCGCATCTTTAGGTACAACGAAAGGCGTGCCGAAAACTATGTGCACGGTGGCAAAGGGAAAGATTATCATACAGTGATCCCAGGAGGAAGCCCTGTAGCTGAATTTGGCTGAGACGCCGAGCGGAATGATAGGGATCCCTGTGCGCTGGGAGATCAAAACCATGCCGGGCTCTATTCTCTGCCTTGGTCCTCTGGACCCGTCCAGGGCCATGGCCGTATCCCTTCCCGAGCGGGTGATCTTCAAAAGATTTTTCAAAGCCCCGACTCCGCCCTTGTGGGCCGAGCCCCTGACACACTCCACGTTGAGAAGATTAAAGTACGTTGCGAGAATATCGCCGTCCTTGCTCTGCGAGACCATCATGGAAAGCTTGTCGTAGCCGAAGTGGAAACGGTAGATGGCCGGAAGGAGCATTCCCCTGCCGTGCCAGGAGCCGAAGATGATGTTCTCGCCGTTGTTTTCCCTGTCGAGGTAAAGCTTGTAGTTCTCCTCGTTGTGGAATTTGAAGCGGCAGGTCTTCATGTTTATCAAAGTCAGCCAATAGGCCAGCCTTGGTATGACCTTGAAACGCATGAAGGGTTTTTTGAATATATTATCCGCCATTTGAATTTGATTATAACATAAAGAGTTTTTCGGTATTTGCCGTCACAGCCTCGTCTATTTCTTTAAAAGTGAGGTTTCTGAGCTTGGCGTGCGCCAGCGCAATCTCCATGACGTAAGAGGGCTCGTTGCGTTTTCCCCTGTTAGGTTCCGGCGCCATATAAGGACAGTCCGTCTCCACCAGAAGTCTGTCAAGCGGGACGACAAGAGAGGCGCTTCTCTGCATTTGCCCGTTTTTGAAAGTAATGGGCCCGCAGAAAGAGATATGGAATCCCAGCTCCAAAAAACGCTCCGCGCTCTCCGCGTCGTAAGAAAAGCAGTGGACTTGCCCCCTCAGTCCCGGATGATCGCGGAGGATCGCAAGCGTGTCGTCCTTGGCGTCACGGGAGTGGATGACGATCGGCTTATCCAAAACCTTCGCCAATTCAAGCTGGGAAACGAAGGTTTCCCACTGCACTTCCTTGGGGTAAATGTTGTTGTGGTAATCAAGGCCTATTTCGCCTATGGCGACCGCTTCTTTTTCCCTGAGAAGAAGCTTTATCCTCTCCTCGGCTTCGGGGCTGTATTCTCCGGCGTTCAGGGGATGGATGCCGATAACGGCTCTCAGTCTTTCGTTGCTTTTCGCCAGCGCAAGCGCCTGGTCGTTCCTTTTCTCTTCGCCGCCTATAACGATGATCTTAGTTAGGCCACGGTCCCAGGCCCTCCTGAGCATGGCCTCCCTGTCCTCGTCGAAAACTTCGAACTGAATGTGAGCGTGGCTGTCTATCATCAGCATTCCTCCAGGCTCTTCTGCTGGGGGGCGAGATACTTTCCGCCCTCAACGGTCACATACATGCAGTCCTCCAAGCGCATGCCTATCTCTCCCGGAATGTAGATCCCGGGCTCGTCGCTGAAAGTCATGTTTTCTACAAGAAGCATTTTGTTTCCCCGGCAGAGGTAGGGCCACTCGTGTCCGTCCAATCCGATGCCGTGTCCCAGACGGTGAGTGAAAGTTTCGTAGTCATAGCCGAAGCCGGCTTTGCCTATGACCTCCCTGGCCGCCAGGTCCGGCGCCTCCAGAGGATTCCCGACTTTGGCGGCGGCTCTCGCCGCCTCCTGGGCTTCCCTTAAAACTTTGTACACTTCCCTTTGTCTGGCGCTGGGAGTTCCGAAGACGACGCTCCTCGTGATGTCGCTGGTGTAGCCCTCAATTTGGCAGCCGGCGTCGCAGAGCATAAGGTCGCCCGCTTTCAGTTTCTGCGGATACTTCGTTCCGTGAGGATAACTGGCCGCTTCGCCGAAAAGAACGAAGCCTCCGCCTTTGCACCCGCGCGCCAGACATTCCCCGGCGACAAGTTCCGACATCTCCCTGTTCGTCATGCCTTCCTTTGCGCGCTCAAAAGCCGCGCTCACAGCCTCGCCTATAACAGCGTTGGCGTGCGCCATGATCTTAAGTACCTTTTCGCTCTTTACAGCCCGGCAGAGCCTAACTATCATGCCGGCGTCTCCTGCGCCCTGCCTGGCCGCTTTTTCAAATTCAGAATGGTACCAGAGCGGCAGCGTGTCCTCCAATCCGATCTTCCCCTTGAAGTCTGACAATTTCTGCGCGATCATTTCGCAGGGATTCTGGTCTTCCTGCCAGGGCAATACTTCCGCATCCTCGCCGTAAGTCTCGCGCATCCTTCTTTCCTCGAAGGAGGGGCAAACGTAAAAATACGTCCCGTCGCATTTGATTACAAGGGCGTACAAGCGGTCGCTATAGCCGCCCTTCGCTCCGCAAAAGTAATAAAAGTTGGAAGGCCCGGCCACTACAAGGCAAGAGTAACCGTTTTCTTTCAGCAACGCGGCCGCTTTTTTTATTCTCTCCTCGCGGTCGCTTTTTGTTATAGGCGCAATGTCCCTGGCGTTCAGCATATCTCCTCTTCTGTTTCGCCTTTT
>JAFYIM010000164.1 GCA_017538635.1 bacterium | reverse complement strand
TCAAAGCGACGGTCGGCCACATCATGGAGATGCCCAAATCGCGTCTCGGAGTCGATGTGGAGGACGGTTTCAAAGTAACTTTGAAGCCCTTGCGCGGCAAGAGCAACGTCATAAGCGACCTGAAAAAGGCCGCATCCGAAGCAGGCGAGATCTATCTGGCAACCGACCCGGATAGGGAAGGGGAAGCCATCGCGGAGCATGTCTACAGCATTCTCCCGCACGCCAAGAGGATCCACCGCATCATGTTCAACGCCATCACTCCGTCCGAAATCAACAATGCGCTTGAAAATCCCACGACCATAAATTTGAAAAGAGTGGACGCCCAGAAAGCCAGGAGAGCCATAGACAGGCTGATAGGTTACCTGCTTTCCCCGGAAGCCTCGTTCTACATGGGCGAAAAGAATTTCTCGGTGGGCCGCGTCCAGAGTCCGGCCGTCGGGCTGATAGTCGAAAGGGAAAGGGAGATCGCCAATTTCCAGCCCGTGCCTTATTGGCTCGTCAAGGCGGATTACGAAATAGGAAAGCAAGTCTTCACGGCCCAGCTGAAGAGCGGACGAGTTGAAAACGAAGCGGAAGCGGAGAAGATCTTCGAGGCTCTGAAAAACGCCAAGGAGCACACTGTCAAAGCGATCGAGAAGTCTGAATTCTCGCGCAATCCGATGCCGCCTTTTATCACCTCAACTTTCCAGCGCGCCGCCTTCAGGGCTTACCACTTCGATCCCAAATTCGCCATGGAGATCGCTCAGACGCTCTATCAGGGCGTCGAGATCAGAGGCCGCCAGGTCGCTTTGATCACCTATATGCGAACCGACTCCACCAGGATCTCCAAAGAGGGCATGGACATGGCCCAGAAACAGATCGAGAAACAGTACGGAGAGCAGTATTACCAGCGCCGCTTCTACAAGAGCAAAAAAGGCGCCCAGGACGCCCACGAAGCCATCCGCCCGGCGCATCCGGAGATCACTCCGGAATCAGTTAAGGACGTTCTCACTGAGCCCTGCTTCAAGATCTATTCTTTGATCTATAAGCGCTGGCTGGCTTCGCAGATGAAGCCTGCTCTTTACGACAAGACGAAAGCGACGATCATGTCCGACGACGTTGAGATGGAAGCGGAAGGCAAGACGCTGAAGTTTGAAGGTTATCTCAAGGCTTACGGCTACGATCTTAGCGAAGAGGAAGAGGACGAATCCGAATCCGGCCTGCCGCCTCTCAGCGAGAACGACAAGCTTGCCATGAAAGAGGCCCGCTGCGAAAGGAAAGAAACTCTGCCGCCTCCCCGCTACAACAGCGGAAGTTTGGTCGAGAAACTGGAAAAACTCAACATCGGCCGCCCCTCCACCTATGCCACGATCGTCGATAAGATCAGGGAAAGGCAGTACGTCGAGGAGACGCGCCCCAAGAGGGAGTTCAAGCCGACGGAAAGAGGCTTCAGGCTCTACGATTACCTGAAGGAAAAACGCCCGCTTGTCATGAACTACGATTACACAGCCGATCTTGAGAAGGACCTGGACGAGATCGAGGACGGAGAGAAAGATTATTTGACCGTCATGGACAAGCTGTTCGAGCCGCTGAAGGAAGTCTATTCCAACCAGTCCGGCTTCATGGTAAGCAAGCCGACCGCCAAGCAACTCGATATGGCTAGAAGATTGGCGGCCGCCGCCAAACTAGAGATCCCGGAAAGCGCTCTTGTCAACGCCAAGGAGCTCTCCAAATGGATCGACGAGACGAAAGACAATCTCGGCAGCAAACTCGTCCTGCCTCCCAGCGAGAAGCAGCTCTCCTACGCGGAGAAGCTCTCAGCCGACACTGGCATCCCCATAACGGAAGAGATGCGTTTGTCGGCCGAGAAGATCTCCAGCTTCATCGACACGGCCTCCAAGATCCTGGAGCACAAGATGAGAAGCGCCATGCATCCCATAAGGGTGAATTACGTCATCGACGAAGAGCAGCACACCAAGGAATACGGCGAACTGAACATCATCGACATCATAGACGAGAAAGAGAAGAAAGCCGTCGGCCTTAAGACCGGCCTCAGCCAGACCACCTGGATCCCCAGGAGCCAGATCGTTTTTCTCTCCGACGACGTCATCACCCTAAAGAGCGAATGGGCGCTTCAGAAGTTCATCGAGAAGAAGCCCGACCAGAAAACCTTCGCCAAGGGCGGAAAGGGCAGGGGCGCAAAAGCAAAAGAAGCTCCTGCTGAAAAAAAGCCCGCGGCGAAAAAAACGGCCGCCAAAAAAACAACGGCGAAAAAGACCGCCGCGAAAACTAAGAAAGCATGAATCCCGAAAGAGCGAAACTAGCCGAACGCTATGAGTTTTTCCAGAATGTCTTTTTCCTTCTGGATTACATTGTGCTTGGCCTTTTCCTTTTCATCCTCCTCATAGGGGGGAAGGGATCGCTTTCGCTATCGGTTTGGCACAAGACTGTCGAAGCGGTCAACAGTAATTTCTGGCTCTCGACGCTGATCTTCATTTTTCTTGTCCAAATCGCTTACCAGCTCATCACGTTCCCTTATACGTACGCCAAGGACTATCGGCTCGAAAAGATCTTCGACCTCAGCAACCAGACTTTCGGCGGCTGGCTTTGGGATCTCGTTAAGAGCACCTTTCTGACGACGCTTCTGCTTTTGGCCGCGCTGCTTTTCTGCTACGCCATGATGCGCTATCTAGGGGAGTGGTGGTTCCTGGCGGCGGGCGCAGGCTGGATCTTTCTGCAGATAATCTTAGGCATGCTTTTCCCGGTCGTCATCCTTCCGCTTTTTTATAAGAGCGAGGAGATAAAGGAGCATCCCTGCAAGGAGAGGCTTATTGGCCTGCTTGAAGGCGCAGGGCTTAAAGTGACAGGTTTGTACAGGCTCGACCTCTCGGAGAAGACCAAGAAGGCCAACGCCATGCTCTGCGGCCTCGGTTCCACCAGGAGAGTGATGATGTCGGACGCCCTTTTGGAATATCCCGAGGACGAGATCATCGCCATCATGGCGCACGAAGTGGGGCATTACAAAAGGCGCCACATCTGGAAGCTTGCGGCGCTGCACGCCGCGCTAATCATGCTCGGGCTCTTTCTGCTCTCGAAAGTTTTGGCGCTTTACTGCGCGAAAGCCGGGATCGATTACAGCGCGGCCGGATCGTACCCGGTCTTTTTGCTTTTCTTCTCCCTCTGGCAGCTTGTTACGATGCCGATAACGAACGGCTTTTCCAGGAAGTGCGAAACGGAAGCCGACCTTTTCGCGCTGCAGTCAACGGGTTTGGGAAACGCTTTCGCCTCCGCTTTGAAAAGACTGGCGGAGGGGAACCTTGCGGTGCTAACTGTGCCGCGCATCATTGAGATTTTTCTATACAGTCATCCCGCCAC
>JAFYIM010000163.1 GCA_017538635.1 bacterium | reverse complement strand
GCTTCTGAAAGCTTGTCCAGCGCTTCGCGGTGCTCAGTCAGGATGCGCTTGGCTTCCGACTTGGCCTTCAGAATGAAAGCGTTTATCTCGCTGTCTATTAGATTCGCGGTCTCGTCGCTGTAATCGACCTGTCGGCTAACCTCGCGCCCCAGGAAAAGCGTTTCCTCCCTTTGCCCGTAAACGCGGGGAGAAAGCTTGTCGCTCATGCCCCACTCGCAGACCATGCGCCTGGCTATCTCGGTCGCGCGCTTGATGTCGTTGCTGGCGCCCGCCGTGATGTCGCCGAAGACGATCTCCTCAGCCACGCGCCCGGCGTAAAGGGAAACGAGAATGTCTTCCAATTCGGCTTTCGAGCGGTGCATCCTGTCTTTTTCAGGCATAGAGAAAGTGGCGCCCAAAGCCTGGCCTCTCGGAATGATCGTGACCTTGTGCACCGGGTCGCCCTTGTCGGACAAAGCCATGACAATGGCATGTCCGCTCTCGTGCACCGCCGTGATCTTCCGGTCTTTCTCATCCAACGCCAGGCTCTTTCGTTCCCTGCCGAAGCAGACCTTGTCTCTGGCGGCCTCGAAGTCCGCCATCGTAACTTCTTCGTGGTTCTGCCTGGCGGCCCAGATGGCCGCTTCGTTCACGATGTTTTCAAGCTCGGCGCCGGAAAGGCCAGGCGTCTGCTTCGCCACGCTTGAAAGATCGACGTCGGCGGCCAGTTTGACCTTCTTCGCATGGACTTTTAGAATCGCCTCGCGTCCCTTGAGGTCGGGAATGTCAAGAATGACCTGGCGGTCGAAACGTCCCGGCCTAAGCAGCGCCGGATCCAAAACGTCCGGCCTGTTGGTGGCAGCGATGATGATGACGCCGTCGTTCTGCTCAAAGCCGTCCATGCCGACCAAAAGCGCGTTCAAAGTCTGTTCCCTTTCGTCGTTGCCGTTGCCAAGGCCCGAGCCTCTGTGGCGCCCGACCGCGTCGATCTCGTCAATGAAGATGATGCAGGGCGCGTTGGCGCGGCCCGTATCGAAAAGATCTCTGACCCTGGCGGCGCCCACGCCCACGAACATCTCGACGAAGTCGGAGCCCGTGATCGAGAAGAAGGGCACGCCCGCCTCGCCGGCGATGGCTTTGGCGATCAAAGTCTTTCCCGTGCCCGGAGGCCCGACTAAGATGACGCCCCTGGGAATGCGCGCACCGATACGCGTAAATTTATCGGGATCTTTCAAGTAATCGATAAGCTCTTTGGTCTCTTCTTTCGCTTCCTGGCAACCCGCCACATCTTCGAAGGTGATCTTAAGTTCTCCGGGATCGCTCTTCCTGGCGCGGCTGCGGCCGAAATCCTGAGCCATGCCCATGTTGTTGCGGGCCATCCTGTTGAAGAAGAAGTAGCCCAAAGCGAAAAGCAGGACGATGGGAAGTATGAAAGAGACCAGGCCCCACTTTGGAGCTTCCTTTTGCGTGTAGTCAACGCCCTTCTCTTTCATCGCGCGGATCCTTTCCGCTTCCACTTCGGGATTACTAGTGACCGTCGTCTTGAAGGTCACGCTCTTCGTCCCCTGCGGCATCTCCGCCAGCTGCTTCTTTAGCCCTTCCGGAAGCTCGCCGATCTCCTTGACGTCCAGTTCGCCGGTGACGTTCACGCTGCCTTCCCTGGCGACTACGGACTTCACGCAGCCCAAAGCGATGACTTCGTCAAATTCGGAAGTGGAGAGCGTCACCGCTCCGGCGCCGCCCATGCCGAAACGCTGTAAGAGCAGCATCACGCCAACCAAAACGGCGATCCAGATCAGGCTCGGCCTCCAGGCTGCGAAACCGCCTCCCGGTCTTTTTTTCTTTCCTTCTCCCATATTACTTGCTCAAAAGTTCCAAAGCCTTCATGTACTTGTTCCTGGTCTCAGTGACGACTTCGGGCGGCAAGGGAGGAGCGGGCGGCTCGTGGTTCCACTTTATCGCGTTGAGGTAATCGCGGACGTACTGCTTGTCGAAAGAAGGCTGGGATTTGCCCGGGCAGTACTGATCGGCGGGCCAGAAGCGCGAAGAGTCCGGAGTAAGGACTTCGTCGCAAAGGATGATCTCGCCGTCGCAGACGCCGAACTCAAATTTCGTGTCGGCGATTATGATGCCTTTTTCCTTGGCGTAGGCGCTGGCGCGGGAGTAGATGTACAAGGACAGATCTCTAAGCTGGCTCGCGGCCTCGAAGCCGACGATGTCCGCCATGCGGTCGAAGTCGATGTTCTCGTCGTGGCCGGCGTCCGCCTTGGTGGAAGGCGTGAAGATCGGCTCGGGCAGTTCGGAGCATTCAATGAGGCCTTCCGGCATCTTCTTGCCGCAGACCGTGCCGGACTTCTTGTATTCGGCGAAGGCGCTTCCCGCGAGATAGCCTCTCACGACGCACTCCACCGGGAAGATCTTGGCTTTCTTTACGACCATGGCGCGGCCGTCAAGGTATTCCTTGTAGGGAGCCAGCTTCGGGTACATCTTGCAAACGTCGCCCGTGACGTAATGGTTCTTGACCTTGTCGCCGAAAAACGAGAACCAGAACTCGGAGAGTCCCGCCAAAACTTTGCCTTTGTCCGGAATGAGAGTCGGCAGAATGGAGTCGAAAGCCGAGATGCGGTCGGTCGCCACGAAGAGCAGATTGTCGCCGAGGTCGTAAACTTCCCTGACTTTGCCGGTCTTCAGAAGAGGATATTCGTTGATCTTTACAGTTTCCATAAGATTTTCCTTAATTTTTTATTTACATTTTTTCCGGAGCGGAGATCCCGAGGATGTCGAGCCCGCATTTGATAGCGTTCCTAACGACGGACAGAAGAGCCAGTCTCGCCGTGCAGAGATCTTTGTCCTCGACAAGGATCTGGGCGGCGTTGTAGTAATGGTGGAAAGCCTCCGCCAGTTTTTCCAGGTAGCCGGTGAGCCTGTGCGGCTCGCAAAGCTCAGCAGCTTTCTCGACTGTGTCCTTCATCGTGCCAAGAAGCTTTATGAGCTCCTGCTCGGAAGGATCGGTCAAAAGATCCGCTTTGATCTCTTTACCGGCCAGCGATTCCGTCGTCACTTCCGCCTTGCGGAAGATGGAGGCGATCCTGGCGTAAGCGTACTGGATGTAGAAGACCGGGTTGTCCGGCGACTGCTTTTTGGCCAGCGCCAGATCGAACTCCAGATGGCTTCCCAGTCTTCGCATGACGAAGAAATATCTCACGGCGTCCACGCCCACGTCGTCCATCAGTTCGTCCAAGGTCACGTAGTTCGCTTTCCTGGTGGACATCTTGACCGCTTCGCCGTTACTTAGCAAAGTCACGAACTGGTAGATCGCGACCGTCACCTTGTCAACGTCGTAGCCCAGGGCCTTCAGGCAGGACAAAACGTCCGGATACTGCGCGATGTGGTCCGCGCCGAAAATGTCCACGATGCGGTCGAAGCCGCGCTCAAATTTGTCGCGGTGGTAAGCGATATCCGGCAAACGGTAGGTCGGTTCTCCGCTCGATTTGACGAGTGCGCGGTCTTTCTCCGCGCCGAACTGACTGGCCTTGTACCAGACGGCGCCGTCCTTTTCATAGCTCAAGCCCTTCGCGGCGATAAGGTCCAGCGTCTCTTTGATGCGGCCGGAGTCGTAGAGGCTGTGCTCGTTGAAATAGACGTCGTGGTTGACGCGCATCTTCTTCAGGCTGTCCTTTATCATGGCGAAGGTCGCCCTCACGGCGTATTCCTTGAAGGTCTTCAGTTCGTCTGTGTCTTTTAAGGAATCGCCGAAATCTTTCAGCACATCTTTTGCGATGTCAACGATGTATTCGCCCTGGTAGCCGTTCTCCTCAAGCTGTTCGTCGCTACCCAAGAGCTGGCGGTAGCGGCACCTGACGGAGCGGGCCAGCACGTTCATCTGGTTGCCGGCATCGTTGAAGTAATACTCTTTCGTGACATCGTAGCCGACGGCCGTAAAGAGGCGCGAGATAACGTCGCCGACCGCGGCGTTGCGGCCGTGTCCTACCGTCAAAGGTCCGGTGGGATTGGCGGAGACGTATTCCACGTCAACGGTCTTTCCCTTGCCGATATCGGAGAGGCCAATCTTTTCGCCGCTATTGAAGAGCGCCATGAAGGCCGAGCTCTTGGCGTCTCCCAAAAGCTTAATGTTGATGAAGCCCGGGCCGGCGACCTCAAAGGAAAGGTCGCTTCCGCAGTTCGCGTTGCAATATTCAACCAGTTTTCCGGCCAGAACGGCCGGAGATTGCTTAAACGCTTTGCTCGATATAAGGGCGGCGTTGGTCGTGAAGTTGCCGTGCGTCGTGTCCTTGGGGACCGTGATGACAACGGGCGGGAAAGTCGCTTCCACGCCTTCCGCTTTAGCTGTGGCTTCCCTTGCCTGCTCTAAAAGTGTTTTTATTTTTTCCTGCATAAGATTCCTTATTTCAAACCGTGGCTTCCTGGTTTGACCGCCGTGGTCCCAGCTTTGCAAAGAGGACAATCGCTGGGATCGTAAGTTTCCACCGTCAGCGTTTCCAGGGCGCGGTACGGAGCGTCGAACTGAACTTTGCCGCCGCTTCTGTCGATGATGGAGGTGTAGCCGACGACGTTGGCGCCCTTAGACCTCAGCATGGCGCCGACTTCTTTGGCGGAGCCGCCCGTCGTGCAGACATCCTCGCATATGAGGACGCGTTCGCCCTCTTTCACCGTAAAGCCGCGCCTCAAAGTCATCGCGCCGTTTTCCCTTTCGGAGAAGATGGAGCGGCAGCCGATAGCCCTCGCTACTTCCTGGGCGATGATGACGCCGCCCATGGCGGGGCCTACTACCACGTCTATTTGCATATCGGAGAATTTCTTCGCGATAGCCGCACCCAGTTCCTCAGCGATCTTGGGATACTGAAGGATCTTGGCGCACTGCAGGTAGCGGTTGCTGTGCAAGCCGGAGCTCAGGATGAAGTGGCCTTCCAATAGCGCTTCGCATTTCAAAAAAGTGGCGATGACGTCCATAAATGCTTCCTCGTGTTTTAACGTGAATATTATTTTATTTATTTATTTTAGCCTTTTTCGTATTTTTTAGCGCCCTGAGCTCATTTAAAAGCGCTTCGACCGCATTTTCGGGATCTACCCTTCTTTGGGCCTTGCCTTTTGAGAAGAGCAAAAAGTAGCCTTTGCCTCCGGCTAATCCGGCGTCAGCGGCTGAGGCTTCGCCCGGCCCGTTGACGACGCAGCCCATTACGGCGACCTTGCAATCAAAAGCGCGCAGTTCCTTGTCGGCTCTCAAAGCGCGTCCCACTTTCTCGGCCACTTTTTCCAAAGCGACCTGAGTCCGGCCGCAAGTCGGGCAGCTGACCACTTCCGGGCCGTATGGCCTGAGGCCCAGAAACTGCAGAAGCTTCCTGCCGGCAACGGCCTCCTTTTCCACGGGACCGGTGATCGAGATCCTCAAAGTGTCGCCGATGCCATTCAAGAGCAGATGCCCAAGCCCGGCGCCCGACTTCAAAAGCGCGTCCTCGACTGTCCCCGCTTCCGTAATGCCGATATGCAAAGGATAGTCGCAATTCTCGTGCAAAAATTCGTAAGCCCTGACGGTCTCAGCCACGTTTGTCGCCTTGACGCTCAGGACGATATCCCGGAAGCCGAATTTCTCCAGAAGTTTCGCTTCGGCAAGAGCGTGGCGCCCCATAGCGAGTCCCAAAGAAAGTTTGCCAGAACGGACTTTTTCCCTGACGTCCTCCCTCAAGCTTCCGGAATTTACGCCGATCCTGATGGGAACGCCTCTCTCCCCCGCCGCTTCCGCAACAATTTTTACTCTTTTGCTGTCGCCGATGTTGCCTGGGTTGATCCTAAGCTTCGCTATTCCCGCTTCCAAGGAAGAAAGCGCCAAGCGGTAATCGAAGTGGATGTCCGCGATAAGGGGAACGGGAGATTTCGCGACGATCTCGGGCAAAGCCTTGGCAGCCGCCGCATCGTTCACGGTCAATCTTACGAGGTCGCAGCCCGCCTTCTCAAGCTTTTTGATCTGCCTTAAAGCGGCCGCTTTGTCTGACGTCGGAACGTTCAGCATCGACTGGACGGGAATCACTGCGCCGCCGCCTATTAAAATATCTTTCACTTTAACCTGGCGCGTCATTACAGTTCTCCAAAGCGCTGCTGCAGCATTGTGGAGCAGACGACGGCAGCCGTCTCAGCCCGCATGATGAAAGGATGAAAAGCGACCTTCAAAAAACCTGCGGATACTGCTTCGTCCATTTCGCGGAGCGAATGTCCGCCTTCCGGCCCGATCAGGAGAGCGACGGAATCCGGTCTTTCGGAAAAGTCCTTCAGCTGAATGCCGGAACCGTCCGCCAAGATTCTCAGCCCGCTCGCTTCTTTTGTCAAAACGTCTTTGAAACTTAAAGGCGGATTGACGCGCGCCGGCACTCCCCCGCACTGGCAGGCCGCTTCGTCGCAGACCTTCTGCCAGCGGAGCATCTTTTTCCCTTCGTCGCCGACTTTGGCGACCGTGAATTCGGTAATGGTCGGCGTGATCTCTTTTACGCCGATCTCCGTCGCCTTCTGAAGGAGGAACGTGAACGTGCTGTCCGGCAGGAGCGCCGGATAAAGCCTGATTGGCAGAACGCCCGGCACATCCTCCATTTTTTCCAAACAGACGACGAAAGGCGTCTTGTCAATGAATCCGACTTCCGCCAAGGCCCTTTTCCCTTCCGGAGTCTGGATGATGACCTTATCCCCCGCTTCCTTTCTTCTCACCCTGATGAGGTGATGGTACTGGGCCTCCTCGAGAGGAGCCCTTTCGCCAACACTTGGCAGATACGGTACCAGAAGACGGATGAGGGACATTTATTTCTTGCCTAAAAATCTCTTTACTTTGCTCATGAAATCGTCGGCCACCGGATGGACTTTCTCGCCGCAGGATTCGGCAAATTTCTTCAGCATTTCCATCTGGTCCTTGCTGAGGTTCGTCGGCGTTTCGACGATCAGCCTGACGTAGTGGTCGCCCACGTAGCCGTTCAAGTCTTTGATGCCTTTGCCCTTCATGCGGAAGAGCCTGCCGCTCTGCGTTCCCGCGGGCACTTTCAAAGTCATCTGACCCTGGACGGTCGGCACTTCCACTTCGCAGCCAAGGGCCGCCTTCGGAAACGAGATCGGAACTTCGCAGATGACGTTGTTGCCTTCTCTTTGGAAGAGCTCGTGCGGCTTCACCTGGATGTCGATGTAGAGGTCGCCGGCGGGACCGCCTTTTATGCCTGCTTCGCCTTGTCCTCTCATCTTGAGCCTCGAGCCGTCGTCCACGCCGGCAGGGATCTTGATGGAAAGTTTCTTGCTCTGCTTTACCCTGCCTTCGCCGCGGCATTCGTGGCAGGGCTTTTCAGCCACCTTGCCAGATCCTCCGCAGTTGGGGCAGGTCTGCTCCATGATGCCGAAAAAGCTCTGCACCCTCAGTCTGCCCAGGCCTTTGCATTTCGGGCAATTGACGGTCTTAGAACCCGGCTCGCTGCCTGATCCTCCGCAGACTGGGCAGCGTTCGGGCTTCGTGATGCTGATCACTTTTTCCGTTCCGTTGACGGCTTCCATGAAGGTGACGGTCGCCCGCACCCTCAGGCTGGCGCCCTGGTTAGTTGCGCGCGCTTCGCCGCCGAACAAGCCGCCGAAAAGGTCGCCCAAGTTTCCGAAGATGTCGCCGAAGTCGGCGTCCTGGGCGTGCGAGAAGTTCGACCACTGGAAGCCTCCGGGTCCGAACTGCTGCTTCATGCCTTCGGCGCCGAACTGATCGTACTGCTGGCGCTTTGCTGGGTCGCTCAAGACCTCGTAAGCCTCTGAGACTTTCTTGAACATCTCCTCGGCTTTCTTATCGCCCGGATTGCGGTCCGGGTGATATTTCATGGCCATCTTGCGGTAAGCTTTCTTTATCTCTTCCTGAGTGGCTGTCTTCTCCACTTCCAGGAGTTTGTAATATTCGTCGTTCATTTATTCACCTTGCTTTTCTTCCTTGGGATTCTGCACCACCACGACCTTCGAGGGCCGGAGCACATGGTCCTTGAAGTAATAGCCCTGCTGCTCGACGGCCAGGATCGTTCCGTCCTCTTTGCCGGGAGCCGGACAGACCGTCAGCGCTTCGTGGATGTTGGGGTCAAACTTTTCGCCCTCGCCAGGCATCGCCTTCACTTCGTATTTGCCTAAAATTTTATGCAGCCCGTCCTTTATCATCGCAAAGCCGGAGAGCAAACTTTCCTTGTCGGCCGAATCGGCGTGCTTGATAGCGCGGTCGAAATTGTCGGCCACTTCCAGAAGGTCCCTCAGAACGTTCTCGCCGTTGTAGCGCAAAAGTTCGCTGCGTTCCCTCAAAGCCCGCTTGCGGTAGTTCTCGGCTTCCGCCTGGTCGTAGAGGCGGGCGTTCTCGAGTTCCGCGATCTTCTCCTTGGCCTGCTGGAGCTCCTTGGCGTTCGCCTCGGATTCCGCGGCCAGCTTCAACGCTTCGTCCAGTTTCGCCTGCAGGCGCGAGATCTTCCGCCTCAATTCTTTGGGGCTGAGTCTCCTTATGTTTTTGTCCTTCGGCTGGGGAGCGTTTTGTTCGTTGACTTCAGATACGTTTTCTTCGCTGTTCATACTTATTCTCAATGATATAACTTAAATTGACATCTAATGATTATAGCAAATTTACTATGAAAAAAGCGCGGGGGTCACCCGCGCTTTTTATTGGCCTTTATGAGTCGTCTGATTACATCATGCCGCCCATTCCGCCCATGCCCGGATTGGGAGCCGCAGGCTCTTTCTCAGGCAGTTCGGTGATCATGCATTCCGTAGTCAAAAGGAGGCCGGAGACAGAAGCCGCGTTCTGCAGAGCGGAGCGCGTGACCTTGGTCGGGTCGATGACGCCGGAGGCGACCAGATCTTCGAACTTGTCGGTGGCCACGTTGTAGCCGGCCGCTTCGCCATTCTTGATCTTGGCGACAACCACGGAGCCTTCCACGCCGGCGTTCTCGCAGAGCGTTCTGGCCGGAGCTTCGACGGCTTCTTTGATGATGTCAACGCCGAGTTTCTCGTCGCCCTTGACCTTAAGGGATTCGAGAGCGGGCAGAGCTTTGAGGAGCGCTACGCCGCCGCCCGGGACGATGCCTTCTTCCACAGCCGCCCTGGTCGCGTGCAGAGCGTCTTCCACTCTGGCTTTCTTCTCTTTCATTTCGGTCTCGGTAGCTGCGCCGACTTTGATGACAGCGACGCCGCCGCTAAGCTTGGCCAAACGTTCCTGGAGTTTCTCTTTGTCGTAGTCGCTGGTGGACTTGTCGATCTCGATACGGATCTGCTCGACTCTGGCCTTGATATCGGCGCTCTTGCCTTTGCCTTCAATGATCGTGGTGTTGTCCTTATCGATCACGATGCGGCCGGCCTGGCCGAGGGATTCGAGTTCCAGATTTTCAAGCTTCAGGCCAAGATCCTCGCTAACGAAGGTGCCGCCGGTCAGAGCCGCGATGTCAGCCATCATGGCTTTCCTGCGATCGCCGAAGCCCGGGGCCTTGACGGCGCAGCAAGTGAAGGTGCCGCGCAGTTTGTTAAGAGTCAAGGTAGCGAGAGCTTCGCCTTCGATATCCTCAGCAATTACGAGGAAAGGCTTGCCGGTCTGGACGATCTTCTGCAGAATGGGCAGCAGGTCGTTCATGGCGCTGATCTTCTTTTCGTAAATGAGAACGTAGGGGTTCTCAAGGACGCACTCCATTTCATCGGGATTGGTGATGAAATACGGGGAGAGGTAGCCTTTGTCGAACTGCATGCCTTCCACGACGTCCAGGGTGGTCTCGATGCCTTTGGCTTCCTCGACGGTGATGGTGCCGTCTTTGCCGACTTTCTGCATAGCGTCAGCGATCGTTTTGCCGATCTCGCCGTCGCCGTTGGCGGAAATGGTCGCGACCTGCTGGATCTCTTTCTCTTTGTCAACGGGCTTGGAGAAAGTTCTCAGTTCGTCGACGATGGCGGAGACCGCCTTGTCGATGCCGCGCTTCACGCTGATGGCGTTGGCGCCGGCGGCCACGTACTTCAGGCCTTTCTTGTAGATAGCCTCGGCCAGAACGGTCGCGGTGGTGGTGCCGTCGCCGGCCACGTCACTCGTCTTGGAAGCGACTTCTCTAACCATCTGCGCGCCCATGTTCTCGAACTTGTCTTCCAGCTCGATCTCTTTGGCTACAGAAACGCCGTCTTTGGTTATGGTCGGGGAACCGAATTTCTTGTCAAGGATGACGTTGCGGCCTTTGGGGCCCAGGGTGATCTTGACGGCCTTAGATAAGGTCTCGACGCCTTTCAATATGGAACGACGGGCGTTCTCATCAAACTGCAGTTGCTTTGCCATAATATTTTCTCCTTAAATTTTCAAAAGTTAGTCGATGACGGCGATGACGTCTTCCTCGCGGAGGATGATGTACTTCTCATCATTGTAGGTGATCTCGGTTCCGCCGTATTTGGTGATAAGGACTTGATCGCCCACCTTGACTTCCAAGGGGACGCGCTTGCCGTCTTCCACTTTGCCGGGGCCCACGGCGATCACTTTCGCTTCCTGGGGTTTTTCCTTGGCGGATTCAGGAATGAAGATGCCGCCTTTTTGGGAAAGGGATTCCACGCGCTGGACCAGAATGTGATCACTCAGAGGTTTGATCTTTTTCATAATAAGTCTCCTTATTTTTTTATTTTTAAATAATTATTTCACTTCCTCGAAGTCGGCGTCGACAACGTCGTCGCCTTCTTTCTTGCCGTTTCCAGTCTCAGCGCTGCCGGCCGGTTCGGCCTCGGGCTGCGCGCTGCTCTGGCTCTCCCTGTACATGGCTTCCGCCAATTTATGGCTCGCCTGCTGCAAGGCTTCGATCTTGGCCTTTATGGCTTCGGCATCCTCGCCGTCCTTGACAGCCTTCAGTTCCTCGACCGCCTTCTCGATAGCTTCCTTGGAGGAAGAATCGATCTTGTCTCCGTTCTCTTTCAGAGTCTTTTCAGTCTGATAGACGAAGTTGTCGGCCTGGTTCTTAAGATCTATGAGTTCGCGGCGCTTCTTGTCTTCGTTGGCGTTCGCTTCCGCGTCCTTGACCATGCGGTCTATTTCGGCGTCGGACAAGCCGCTGGACACAGCGATCTTGATCTTCTGCTCTTTTCCGGTGCCTTTGTCCTTGGCGGAGACGTGCACGATGCCGTTGGCGTCAATGTCGAAAGTCACTTCGATCTGCGGGACGCCTCTTGGCGCCGGCGGGATGCCGACCAGGTCGAACTGGCCCAAAACGCGGTTGTCGGCGGCCATTTCGCGCTCGCCCTGCAAAACCTTAATGCTGACAGCGGGCTGATCGTCAGCCGCGGTCGAGAAGATCTGGCTCTTCTTGCAAGGTATGGTGGTGTTCCTTTCAATTAGTCTCGTCATCACGCCGCCCAGAG
>JAFYIM010000162.1 GCA_017538635.1 bacterium | reverse complement strand
GAAGTTGCCGTCCCAGTTGGGATATCCGGCGTGGATGAAGAAAGAAGGCGTGCCGGATTCGTCGAAGTCGTAAAGGAAGGCCTGGTTAGAGCCGCAGCGGGCGCCGTCGCGCATGACGCCTTCCTGCACGACCCAGGAATCCTCGTTGTCGTCGATCCAGCGGGCGGCGCATTTGCCGGCCTCCATATTGACGAAGGTCGGAGGTCCGGAGCCGTCGTATTTGGAGGAATCCCAGGTGTCGCTTGCCACGTCATAGATATGGAACTGCACGCTGCGGTTGAAGGAGAAGGCCTCATCGGCATGCGCAACGGAGTTGCTGGGCCAATAGTATCCGTAATCCTTCAGGTCGCCGGCTTTCGTGCCGTCTTTAACAAATTTGGAGTAATTCTCCATACCCGGGAAGGTCAGTTTCGTTTCCGCGTTTCTGAGGGCGTAGTTGCACATTTGCCCGGCGGCGATCATGTATTTGCCGTCAAGGTAGGCGGCGGCGCCGTAGAAGGTCGGCCAGTAGCCGGTCACTTCCTTGAAGGGGTCGTCGGTGGCCACCAGCTGAATGTTGGTGGAAACAAGCTGTGCTTTCCTCCAGACGTTGCCGTAGAAAGCCGTGACCGTTCTGTTGGTCGGGCAGGGCGGCTCCAGATCGGCGTACCATTCGATAAAATCTGCCCTGGCCGAGGGGCGCTTGGGGTCGTAATGACGGTACGGCCACCAGGAGGGGTTCTGGGCTTTTTCCGTCCAGATCTCGTCAGCCATGAGGGAAGAGACGAAAAGGAGCGCCAAAAGCGCGAATAGAATGCGTTTCATATTATCCTTATCTCGTTGGTTAAAAGTACTGAGGGGCAGTAATAGAACCCCATTAACTAATGGACATTATAACAAATTGCAAGCGAAAAATAAACCTGACTTCCGTCCGAATCGCGATTTTTGCTACAATCGAAGCATGAGTAAACTATCTATTGTCCCCTGCTTCAAAGCCGCCCTGAAAAGCTTCAGTAAATGGTGGCTCGTCTTATGCCTGGTGGCGGCCGTCCCCTGCCTCTACTCGCTCTTTTTGGTCAAAGCCGACCTTAAGGAAAGCCTTGAGGAAACAAAAAAGGAGCTGCAGGCTTTTTCAGAAGTTATGAACGATGATTCCGTGGACGGAATGGAAAAGATAGAAAAGCTGCAAAGCTTTTTGGAAAGCTACCAGGCGAAAAAAGCTGAAAACGTCAAAGGGAAAAAGAGCTTTTTCATCCTCGCCGGACTCGTCATAGTTACCATCGTCCTGCAGGTCGTTCTCATACTCTGCTCGAAGAGGGCGACGGCAAAGGATGACGAGGAAGGCAAAAAAGATCTGAACCGGGGATTGGCCAGGTCTCTGTTGCTGTCGCTTTCCTACGTTGTTTTGGCCTTTGTGAAGCTGGCGCCTTTTGCGATCCTGTTCTTCCCCGCCGCCGTCATTGTATTGATACTGGTTTTCATCTCCCCTCTTCTTGCTCTACTGGTTTTATTACTGTGGTTTCTGGGAGGCCTGTGGTTCTACGCCCGCTGGTACTTCACGGACTACATCATCACAGAAACTTCCGCGAACCCATTTACGGCTTTGGGCGAGAGCTGGGAGCTTACCAAGGGCAACCAGTTCGCGGTCTGGGTGCTGGTTCTGACGGCCTTCATACTGCACATTCCCGCCTTTTTCACCCTGGGGCTCTCCACAATTCCGACGAGGTCTTTCGACTTCACGCTGCGCGCCACGGCTTACCGGCAGCTCAAAGGTGAAGCATGAAGCTAAGGGCTGTCGCTTGCATAGCTAAAAACGGCGTGATCGGCTGCGGCGGCCGCCTTCCCTGGAACGTTCCCCAAGACATGGCGCATTTCAAGGAATTGACCATGGGGCACGCTCTGATAGTCGGGCGGAAGTCGTATATGGGGCTTTTACCTGGCCGCAAGCTTGTTGTATTGAGCCGTAAGGGCTTTTCGGCGCCCAAGGGTATAGAGACAGCCCATACGAAAGAAGAGGCCCTTAAAATCGCTTTGGCGCTCGATCCCGAACCCTTCGTCATCGGCGGGGCCGAAGTGTACAAACTGTTCGAGCCGGAAACAAGCGTTATATACCTCACGCGCTTGAACGAGGAATATCCGGGCGACATTATTTTTCCCATCGATCTCAAGGGATGGGAAAAAACGGAAGAGCGCGCTTTTTCAGAAGGGACTTTCGAGACCTGGGAAAAGATTCAGCGCATGCGGTAAACTAAGTAAGCGCCAATACCCAGGAAGACAACGTTGGCGGACCAGCAGGCCACGATGGCGTTGACCTTGCCTTCCTTGGCCAGGTTGATCAAAAGGTACGCCACCACGAAATAGCCCAGGCAAAGGATAATGCTAGTCAGTACGCCCTTCATCATGCCGGCCCTGGTGTGGAAGATACCGAAGGGGGCGGCTAAGAGAACGAAGACGAAGCAGGCGAAGGGCATGGCGTAACGACGGTGCAGGTCGGCCTTAAGGGAATAATAGCGGCTTGATTCCTCTTTCACGGTGCGGGCCGCGTTCTTAAGTTCCGAAAGATTCATGTTCATCTCGTCGTCGATGGAGTGGCTGAAAATGATTTCCGGCGTCTCGTCATAAACGGAGATCCTCCGCTTCTTGTAAGTGGAAGTGTCCTTGGGCTTCTCGTCGGCGTCGTAGATGATCTCCTTGACGTTGAAGAAATACCAGCCGTAATTCGCTATGTATTCGGCGCTCTCGGCCTCCAGCTGCCTTATTATGCGGCGGGTAGAGGGCTTGTAGTGTCTGATGGAGATATAGCGGAACTTGTTGGGCTCGTCGGTCGCCTGGAGATTCCAGATGCGGTTTTTCTTCGTATTCTCAAAAGTGACAAATGTACTGTTCTGCCCTTGGCTGATGCTCTGCGTCAGGGTGGAAGCTTTCTTCGGCATGATCTCCTGGGCTTTTTTCCTCGCGACAGGGCCGCAGTATTCGCTTAGTGCGAAGGTGCCGAGCGTGATGAGAAGTGCGCAGCAAAGATACGGCCTGATGATCCTGGTCAGCGCGATGCCGCTGGCGCGCATGGCGATGATCTCGTTGGTCCTCGAAAGATTGCCGAGGCAGTAGAGGATCGCGAGCAAGACCGCGAACGGCATGACGATACTGAAGATCTCGGGGATCCTCATGACGTAGAAAGTCGCTATCTCGCTGACGGTCTTCTCTTCCTCAAGGAAGTCGGAAAGGTTGTTGGTCATGTCGTAAGCGAAGAACAGGACCAAAAAGGCCGCCAGGCAGTAGAAAAGCGGCAGGAAGAAAGACTTTATGAGATAACGGTCTATAAGCTTCATAATTATCAAATTTCCTCTTTGGGGAGCAGCGCCGGTTCGTAAAAAGACTGTTTTTTGGGCTTCTTCTCAAACAAATGCGCGAACAAAAGGCGCCAGACCATAAAGACAGCCTCGTAAACGATCTTCTTGTTCATCTTGGAGATGCCGTTGCTCCGCTCGTAGAAAATGATCGGCACTTCCCTGATCTTGAATCCTTTGAGCCAGGCATAATAAGTCAGCTCTATCTGGAATGAATAGCCGTTGGAGCGGATGTTGTCCATATCGATAGCTTCGAGCACTTTTCGCCTGAAGCACTTGAAACCGCCGGTCGCGTCGTTGGCGGGCAGGCCGGTTATGATCTTGACGTACATCGTGGCGAAGACGGAGAGCAGAACGCGGCGCAAGGGCCAGTTGATGACGCTGATGCCGGAAGTGTAGCGGGATCCCAAGACAAGGTCGGCGCTGCCGGCCACGTGCAGAAAGTCCGCCACATATTTCGGATCATGGGAAAAATCGCAGTCCATCTCGAAGATGAATTCATAATCCCTTTCCAGGGCCCAGCGGAAGCCGGCGATGTACGCCGTGCCCAATCCCAATTTGCCTTCCCTGTGGATGGCGTGTGTGAGATGGTCACTGGCGCAGAGCTCGTCAACGACAGCGCCAGTGCCGTCCGGCGAATTGTCGTCGATAAAAAGCAGGCTGACGGAAGGATACGAACGCCTGAGAGCGTCATGCATCCTGACGACGTTCTCCCGCTCGTTGTAAGTCGGTATGACGATAAGGGCGCGGCCCTCGTTCACTTTGGCTTCCTCAGTCATAATTATCCGTTTTGTGAATAGTAAGGATAACAGAAAGCGGAAAACAAGTCAACAAAAGCCGCTTCTCCCCTTCTTTACATTGAAAGGCCCTTTTGCTACAATGCTTCCTACTTGATTTGAAAGAAATTGGGCCGGTAGCTCAGCTGGGAG
>JAFYIM010000161.1 GCA_017538635.1 bacterium | reverse complement strand
GTGATATTCCTCTTCCTTCCTAAGCCTGGAGGAGAAGAGGCCTACTAAGAAATACCAACCGTAAGCTAGATGCGACAAGAAAACGCCCAGGACCGTGAAGGGCGTGAGTTTCGGATGAAGAATAAAAGCGAATAGAGCTGAATGGAAGAAATAGATCGCCAAAACAACAAGGTAGAGAAGACTGAAGAAATACAATTTCGGCGTGAGGAACGTCAGGGGTCCGAGCAGGACGCCCAGAAGGAAGAGCGAAGGCACGAAATAGGCGAATTTCCGGGAGGTCTCCGGGAACTTCTTCACGAAATATCCGCGGTGCAGAGCGTACTGCGTAAGCTGGCGGAAGTGGCCCTTGAAAAGGTGGCGGCGGTGGTGGCAGACTTCCACTAAGGGGTCGTAAACGATGTTGTAGTTAAGCTTTTTGGTGACGGTCAGGCAGAGCTCCGTGTCTTCGCCCGGCCAGAAGTTGGTCTGGAAGCCGCCGGCTTCCTGGAAGACGTCTTTTCTAAGAGCAAGGTTGCAGGTCGGGTAATCGTCCACCATGCGCCTGCGGTCCACCAGGTAACGGTAGGAGTAGCCGCCGCTCATCATTTTCGATTCGTAAACGGCGCCGCCCACCCTCTGCCAGAAGGAATCTTCCGGAGGAGTCGTGCCGGGGCCGCCCACGCCGGCCAATCTTTCGTCCGTAAAGTTGCCGGCCAGCTCTGTAAGCCAGTTTTCCCTCGGATAGGCGTCGTCGTCCAGGAAGGCGATTATTTCGCCCCTGGCGGATTCAACGCCCAAATTTCTCTTGATGGCCGGAAGCTCGGGACCGGAGGGGATCACTCTGACGGAGGGGTCTAAAGAATCGATCGCTTCGTCCGGAAGCACGATGATCTCATAGCGGTCCTTGGGATAATCCTGCTCCAGAGAGCGCGCAACGGACTGCCTCAAATAGGGGTTGTCGGCTTTTACCGCGATGACGATGGAGATGAAGGGTTTTTCTTTGTTGCGCTTCGGCACCCAGCTGTCGTAGTAGGCCAAAACTTTCAGGCGGTAGAAAATGGCCAGGATGTCCAGCGTCATGTTGAAGACGTTGTAGAGGGACATGGAGCCCTGGCGGCCAAGGAAATTGACCGTGACGGCTTCCTCCGTAAGCTTGAAGCCGTTGTGCACGGCAAGGGCGGCCAGCTCCACGTCGAAGGCATAGCGCCTGACCAGCATGCAGTCGAAGACGCGCTCGAGAAGTTCCCTTTTGAAAAGCTTAAGTCCGGTCTGGGTGTCTTTAACGGGAAGCGGCAGCAAAAGATAGACGAAAGCCGAGAAGATCTTGCTGGCGATCCTTCTAAGCAGGGGATAATGCTTTTTAGAGCCCATTTGCTTCGAACCGAAGACGGCGTCGCAGTCCTCATGCTGCATCTTCACGAAAAGCGGTTCCAGGAAGGCGGGGTCTATCTCCAGGTCGCTGTCGAGGAAGAAAATGTATTTGCCTTTCGAGTGCTGGAAGGCCGTCCTTAGGGCGACGCATTTGCCGCGGTTGCTCGTATGGGCGACACATTTTATGGTCTCGCTTCTGGCGGCGGCCGTCTCTATTTCCCTTTGCGTATTGTCAGTGCTGCCGTCGTTGACAACAATAATTTCAAAGCCGCCCGGAAGATCTTTGCAGCAGGTGGACTGCATGTCTTCTAAGGTGGCGCGGACTTTTTCCAGGTTTGCCCTGATGTGGCTGCCTTCATTGTAGGCCGGCATCAGAACGGAAATAAGGGGAGCGTCATTCATCTTTCTTTTTTCCTTTCTTGATGCCGTAGCTCTCCGGCAGTCTGTAGAGGCTGCGGCGGCTTATGCCGAGTTCGTCGGCGATCTGCGTGCGTGTCTTGCCGTTTTTCAATTTTCTTTCTATAAGGGCTTTCTTGATCTCGTCCAAAGTCATCTTGTCGAGTTTTTCCCAAAGGGCGGCGGAACTCTTCTCTTCTTTTTTCGCGCCGGATTCGGCGAGGATCTCGGAGGGAAGGTCGCGGGGCGTCACTTCGCCGCTGGAATTCTTGATGACCAAAGCTTCGATAACGTTATGGATCTCCCTGATGTTGCCGCTCCAGGAATATTTCTCCATCATTTCCCTGGCGATCTTGGAGATCGTGACGTTCTTGGAAGTTTCCTTGTTGGCCTGGGCGAGGAAGTGGTCGATCAAAAGGGGAATGTCGCCCTTTCTGACTCTCAGGGGCGGCATGGTCAGCGAGACGACTTTCAGGCGGTAGAGAAGATCCTCTCTGAAGCGCCCGGCCTTGACAAGCTCGCTTAAGTTCTCGTTGGTGGCCGCGATGACGCGCGCCTTGGAAATTATGGTCTCGTTGCCGCCCAAGCGCTCGAATTTCTTATCCTGCAGGACTCTCAGGAGAATAGTCTGGACTTTCAGAGGCAGCGTTCCGACTTCGTCGATGAAGACAGTGCCTTCGCCCGCCTCCTCGAATTTGCCCTTGTGCTGCGAGATGGCGCCGGTGAAGGAGCCTTTCTCGTGACCGAAGAGCTCGCTCATAAGGATGTCCTGCGGCGTGTTGGCGCAGTGGATGACGACGAACTTGCCCTTGCTTCGCGGGCTGGCTTCGTGGATGCATTCGGCAAGTAGGCCTTTGCCTGTGCCGCTCTCGCCCTCAATAAGGATCGTCGCGTCC
>JAFYIM010000160.1 GCA_017538635.1 bacterium | reverse complement strand
GATTCCTGGGTCGTGCAGGAAGGCGTCATGCGCGACGGCGCCCGCTGCGGCTCTAACCAGGCCTTCCTTTACGACTTCGACGAATCCGGCACGCCTTCTTTCTTCATCCACGCCGGATATCCCAACTGGGACGGCAACTTCCAGATCTACAACCCCAGCAGAAAGCCCAGCAATGATCCCGACAGCCCCTACGGCGCATGGAGCGGTTCTTCCGGTGCCACCGGCTTCAGCGGCGGATATCTGGCCCATTACGGCGGCGGCGCTGTCTGCATCGACGGCATTGCTTATGTCATAGGCGGCGGCTTCTGGGGACCGGATGGTGGTCTCAATATGCAGACTTACAACACCAAGAATGACCAGTGGAGCGCTTACGAGAATATTTATCCTCAAAGTCTTCTGGATTTCGGCATCGCCACCTGGGGAAGCAAGATCTATCTCTTGGGCGACAGTTCCGTTTCCACCAAGATCCGTGTGATGGAGACCGCCACCAACAAGTATGAATTCGTGGACAGCGACCTCGAGCTTCAGATCCCGGTCACGGCTCCTGCCGTGGTCGGTTACAACGGCGTCATCTACGCCATCGGCGGCCGCGGTTGGGTGAGTGTCATAGAAGACGGAAAGACGAACACAGTGTTGAGACCCTTGGATACTTTCCAGATCGTCAACACAGTACTGAAGTCCGCGGTGGTCCATTCCACCAAGCTGCCTATCGCCGCTTATTACGCTTCCTGCGCGGTCACGGAAGACGGCAAGCTTCTCTACGGCGGATCAATGCTCTCCAGGGACCCTGTGACCGGCAAAGACGTGGCCGGCAGTCGCCTCTGGATCGGCGAGATGCCGACTCAGGATCTCTATGTTTCTCCCTCCACTCTCGATTACGGACAGACCGAGGACTCCATTGAGATCAGCCTCTACAACGTCTCGGCTCACGAACTTGATGTGCACCTCACCTGTTCGGAATCCTGGCTCACCCTTGATAAGCACATTACCATCCCGGCCAACAAAGAGATCAAGGAAGCCGTGACGATCGACCGCACAAACGTCCAGGGCCCGGTCAGCGGACTATTGGCTTTGTCTTGGGGCGAGGAATCCATGACCTTGAATGTCTTGGCGGACATGCCGAGGCCGATTGCTGTTTTCAGCAAGACCAAGGACATAACCCTGAAGCCCACTACAAAATCTTTTGACGTGACCAACGAGGGTTCCGTCAGTCTGGTCTTTAATTTTACCAGCGACACAGAAGGCGCTACTATAAGTCCTGCCAATGGCGAGATCCAGGCCGGAGCCACAAAGAGCTTTGACTTTACGATCGGCGACAGCTGCTCGCGTCCGAGCACGGTCGTTTACACCATGACCTACAACTCCTACGACGGCAGCAGCAACACCTTCACGGTCAGCAACTATCCCAACACTTACTACGTCAGCCCCGAAGGCAATGACGACAACGACGGCACTTCTCCCGAGACCGCCTGGAAGACGCTGGCTTTTGCTTTTGAGAACGTGCCCAGCGGCTCCGCGGACGAAGGCCAGATCACGCTTTCTGTCGCCACGGCCGTTTACGCCGGCGACTCCCAGCACGCCACCGACTGGACTCTTGATCTTTCCAAGAAATCCTATCTCTGGGTGAAGGGCGAAACGACTGACAAGCCGTTGTCTGTTGCCGGCCAGATCGTTCCTGAGATCGACCGTCCGCTTTTGACTCCCGGCGACAAGAAGTGGCACAAGAACACCGGCGGAGACGTCTGGGACGATGTGCCCGCCATCAAGATGGAGAATGTGGATCACGTCCGCTTCAGCAACTTCATCCTTGACGGTTCCAAGCCCGACACCAACATAGTGACGGTCGGCGTGGGCGCCAGCCTGCCCAACATTACGGAACTCGTTGGCATCTACAATGCCAACGGTGTCCAGGTTGACAACAACTACTTCTACGGCATGTTCCAAGGTGAGTGCTATGACGTGACCACCAATCAGGTCACCAATTGGGAGCACTTCTATTACATCGGCCTGACTTATCACGGCAATATCGGTCCGGACGACATCACGATCAACAACAACCTCTTCCAGGGCTTCACCCGCGGTATCTACCACAATGGTTATCCTGCCCGTGACGACAGATCCAACACGAACTTCGCCTACATCACTGCCAACACCTTCACGAAGCAGCACAGCAACGGAGGCGTCTGCGTAGCCATCAGCTCCAACTTCCAGGACACCTGGTACGGCGCGGCTCAGGTCTGCACCTCGAACATCTTCGCCGAGATCCCTGATCAGGATTACGAATATGAACCGAGTTGGACCTGCGCCTACGCTACCGGCGGAGCGTGGCTCTTAGTCGGTCACGAAGATTTCGCGGTGGAATCCCAGTACAACCAGTACTACGATATCGGCGGTCCCGGCGGCGTAGATTATTACACCGACGGCGTGACCTTCGAACTGGATGATATCTATTACCAGATCGAATTCACGGACTACACCAACGAAGTGCCTAACTTTGTGGGAACATGGTTCAAGACGGATCCCGAGACGCAGTACGGCGACCGCTACGTCGGCTGGGCCTTCATCCCCGAGCCACTCTTCGGCCTGGCGATCATTGCCATGGCCATCGCTATGCTTCGCAGAAAGTAACGCTTTCTTCGGCAGCGGCAAAAAAGCGCTCAT
>JAFYIM010000159.1 GCA_017538635.1 bacterium | reverse complement strand
TCTGGCCGGGAAAGAGACGACTTCGCTGCCCCTTTCCACAAAGGCGTCCTTTAGGTTCGAGGTCGCGAGCCAGAGGCTCGATTTGGCCATGAAGGCTGCCCGCATAACGATGTCGTAATGGGCGTGGTCGGAAATGTAGCTGAGCATCAGTCGATGATCTCCACGTTGGCTCTGGGAACGGTCGCTGTTTCGCCGGAATCGAGCAGGGCTTTCAAGACCCTGACTTTCGCTTCCGTATCTATCGCTACGGGCTGCTCGGGCAGTTCCGTAACTTTAGCCAGTTTCCCAAAGAAAGGTGATCTGATTATTCTTATCCTTGTGCCGATCTGCAGTTCCTTGGCGACCGCCAGAGAACTCTTCTCTTCTTTCGTTTCGCGGTATTCCAATATGGGGATGATGACTTCCGGGCGGACGACGCCGGCCCTGATCTGAGTGGAGCCGTTGAAGGAGGCCGTCTCGCCTTTGTGCTGCTTCAAAAGATCCATTGTCCTTTTGTCCATCTCCAGTTTTCCGAAGCCCTCCGTCACTATGAGCGTAAAGCCTAAGTTTTCCTGGCCGGTGATTGCGACGCCGATGTATTCCCCTAGGATGTCGTGGAGGACGCTGTGCTCGATACTTGCGACCACGATGCCTTTCACTTTGCAAAGTTTCGCCATGTCGATGGCGTCTTTCTCAATAGACCTTCCGCCTACGATTATCTTGCCCTCGCACTCCTCGGTCAGGTTTTCCAGGGTTATGTCCTCGTCTTCGGAGACGATCATTATTTCTCCGCTAGATTCCCCTCCCAAGCCGAAGATGCCCTGGATGACGCAGGCCGTGCAGGAAACGTCAACGTCGGTCGCGGTCACTTTGGTGACTGTGCCGCTAAGGTAAGCGGGCACTTCCAGAATGGTGGCCGGCTCCCTGATGGCGATATATCCGTTGGTCGGCGAGATCTCCTCGATGAAGCCCTTGACCGGGGAGCGGCACTCGTTTCTTACGAGATCGAAGAAGTGGGAGGTCTCGCCCAAAAGCTGATTCTTTTCGACGATGTCGCCCACCTGGCAGCAAAGATGCTTTTCCATCTTGTCGTTGTCGAGCTCTAGGATCTCCGCGGCTCTGACAAGCGTCAAAGGCCCCTGGTGATTGGCCATGCCCACGATCTGGTCATGGGAAACAATGTCGCCAAGGGAGACCGTGGCGTGCCCGCCCAGAGGAAGTTTGCGCGTTTTGGTGACGGCCGTCCTCGGCGCGATAAGGAGTCCCGGAGTGAATGCGTTGCCCATCGAATCAGTCCTCCATATCAAAAGCGCCGATGGCTTTCGCCCAGGAGCGGTTCTTTTTTATTCTTTCGGCCGGGTCGGTTGGCAAAACGAGCGGACGCCCCCTGGTGTCGATGACGAGGCCCACGGCGCTAAAGCGCGCTTTCTTCTCGTATTCCACGCCCGGACCGGATCCGGCGTCCACTAATCTTTCCGGGCGGATGGTGAAGCTGAAGAGTTTTTCCGCCGTCTCGGTGAAACGGTAGAGTCTGCCGGGATAGAGTTTGTAGTTCGTCTCGCCTTCCGGAGTGTTGATGGTCAGTTCCGCGCAGACTTCCTTTTCCTTCATCTGCCCTTTAAGTGAGAGCGAAGTGGCGATTGGAATAAGGCAGTCGCGGTGCAAGACCTCAAGGGCGATGTCGGGCTCCACGCTTGACAAAACGCCCAGGTGCGGCAGCATGAAAATGCTGTCCACGTCGAGTTCAGTAATGCCCTCCGGCTCGAAGGAATCGAGCATGATAAGGGCGGTCTGGCGGCGCCTGGGAGCGTGCGAGAGCGCGCCTCCCGAGCCAATGATAAGGTCCATGTCCCCGGCGTTGATGTTGGCCGCGCCCTTCTGCTCAAAAGCTTCCGCCACGCTGCGCTGCCTTATCACGCCTTTCAAACCGCCGGCCAAGCGCATGTGATGGGCGAAAGAAAGCCGCAGCGCCTCCCTGACGATCGCCTGCTCTATCATCAATTCCCTTTCCGTCTGAGGAATGGTGGTAGGGCGGATCATCTTGTTCAAGGCCATGTCCCAAAGCTCGTTCACATTGCTTTCAAAAGGCAGCCAGCGCAGAATATTCTCAAAGCCCGCCTCTTTCACCACATTGCAGATGTTGTAGCTCATGCCGTAGTTGGCACTGACCGTTCTGGTGAAGCGATTGTTCACGCTGGAAAAAACGTCGGTGGTGGCGCCGCCGATGTCCGCCGCCAGAACGTTGATCTTCTCCTTTTCGCCCACCGCGGCGATGCACTGACCGAAAGCGGAAGGCGTCGGCATAATGGGAACGTTTACCCAGGACATGAGCTTTTCATATCCCGGGGCCTGGGCCATGACGTGCTCCAAAAAGAGCCGATGAATCGCCTGCCCGGCGTCGTTCAGTTCCTCCTCTTCCATGGAGGGGCGCACATTCTTAACTTTTATGAGATCGACTTTCTTGCCGAGTACGTCCGTGACAAGAGGCAGCGCTTCGCTGTTGCCCGCGAAGATGACCGGCACTTTGAAAAGCTCGCCGAACCTGGGCTTGGGATCGGCCATCAGCAAAGTTTCCGCCATCTCCACCAGATGCTTTGTCGTGCCGCCTTCCGTGCCGCCGGAAAACAGCACCATGTCGGGCCTGATGTGGCGGATCCTCTCCACTCTCTCCTGTTCGGTCCTGCCGTCGTCGTAGGTGAAGGAATCGATGATGATGGCGCCGGCGCCTAAGGCCGCCCTCTGCGCGCTCTCCGCGGAAAGGGACGCCACTACGCCGATGACCGCCATCTGCAATCCTCCGCCTGCGGAACTGGTGGAGAGATAAAGGTCCGCGCCTTCATCAGGGGAGCCTC
>JAFYIM010000158.1 GCA_017538635.1 bacterium | reverse complement strand
TCTATGTCCGTGAAAACCTTTTCCGTCAGCTTGTCAAGTTCGCTGAACATCGCGGCTTCGGACTTCTCCAAATCGGTCGTGGACATAGTCTCGTTTTCTTCCGCTATGAGACCAAGGGAAACAGTCAGCAGGAAAAGCCCCACCAACACCAGATAAGATCTTTTATGCATAAGTTAGCACCAAAAGGTTATTTCGCCTTGCGGCGAAGTGAACACACATTTTCACACAAATTATTAGAGTAGATTGTACCAAAAAGGGACTTCTGGCGCAACGGTATGAAGACCTATTCGTGGCGCAGGGCCTCAATAGGATCGAGACGGGCGGCTTTGAAAGCCGGGAAAATACCGAAAACTATGCCGACTATGACGGACACGCTGAAAGCGAAGAGCAGCTGCTCGGGTTTCACGATCGGCGCGGAAAGATTTTCTTTCACGAAGAAAGTAATGAATTTTGTAAGCAATAGGGATACGCCTACTCCCAATACCCCTCCCAAGATGGAGAGCAGAACGGCCTCGACGATGACCTGCAGGAGGATGTCGATATTGCGGGCGCCGATGGCTTTCCTGATGCCGATCTCGCGGATACGCTCGTTGATACTTGCCAGCATGATGTTCATGATGCCGATGCCGCCGACCAGCATGGAAATACTTGCGACGATGCCCAAGGTTATGTTGAAGGCGGCGGTGCGGCTGGAGAAATTCTCGACCATCTCCTCGTTCGTCCTCATCTGCAGGCAGCTGATGTGGCGGTGCGTATGGAAGAGCACTTGCTGGGCGCGCTGGGAGATCTCGGCGACTTTAGAGGTGTCTTTTACCTGGATGTCGAGGGCCGGGATGTCCTTGTTGTGCGTGAAGCACAGCCAGGCGGTCTCCATCGGGATGAAGACGATGCGATTCTTCCAGTTCATCCAGTTCTGGCCTCCCATGCCGGCCGTGTAGTGCTTCAAAACGCCCACGACTCTGAAATTCTTGTTGCCGATCCTGATCATGCGGCCTATAGGGTTGGCGTACTGCCCGAAGAGCTCGTCCGACGCGTAGGTGCCGATGACCGCCACTCTCTGGCGCTCCACCCTGTCGAGATCGCAGATGAAGCGGCCTTTTTCCACTTCGTAATTTCTGAGAGCCAATTCCCCTACCGTCACGCCTCTCACTTCCACTCTCACGGTCTTGTTGAGGTACTGCACGGGATAATCGCGGCCCAAAGTCACTTCCGGCGAATACTCGTCTATTTCCGGAATGTTGTTCATCAGGGCCTGGATGTCTTTCATGCGGCGCTGGCGGTTTAAAGACGAGAACGGCAGCTGGTCTTCCGGGATCTGGTCGCTGGAGCAGGTCACGCGCTCGACGCCGCCCGTTTCGCGAATGAACTTCTGCATGTCGGCGATCATGCCTTCCATAAAGGCGAACATCGCGGCCAGGGCCGCCACGCCAAGGATCACGCCGAGCATGGTGAGGAAGGAGCGCATCTTGTGCGCCCACATTTCCTTGCAGCCAACCATTATGCCGTGAAACAGACTCATCTCAGGCTCCCAATATCCTTCCGTCCCTTATTTCTATCTGACGCTTGGTCTGGGCGGCGATGTCTTTGTCGTGCGTCACGAGGATTATGGTGTGGCCGGCCTTGTTCAGTTCCTTGAAAAGCTCCATGATCTGGGCGCCGGTCTTGGTGTCTAAGTTGCCCGTCGGTTCGTCCGCGAAGACCATGGCGGGATTCATGATGAGGGCCCTGGCGATGGCCGCCCTCTGCCTCTGTCCGCCCGATAGTTCCTGCGGCAGATGATTCCAGCGGTCGTCGAGGCCCACCATCTTCAAGATGTCCATGGCCCTTTTCTTGCGGTCGAAAGGCGAAACTCCGCCATAGACCATGGGCAGCTCCACGTTCTGGAGAATGTTGAAGCGCGGAAGCAGGTTGAAAGTCTGGAAAACGAAGCCGATCCTTTTGTTGCGGACGGTGGAAAGCTCGTTGGCGCTCATGCGGCTGATATCCTTTCCTTCCAGGAGCATTTTCCCGGAAGTGGGCGTGTCCAAACAGCCGAGAATGTGCATCAAAGTCGATTTGCCGGAGCCGGAAGGGCCGATGATAGCTAAGAACTCGCCTTCTTCAATGACGAGATTAATTTTATGCAGTGCCTCGAAAGCGGCGGCGCCGGTGTCGTAGGTCTTGCAGATGTCGATCAGTTCTACGACGGTTTTCGCCATTATCAGCGCAGGGCCTTGGGGAATTTCTTCAGAATGTCCTCGATCATGACGAGCGAGGGCACGGAGATGTTCTCGTTCTGGTCTTCCAGGATCGTTTCGCCGCGCCAGAGCTCGGCTAAGCCGTCAAGCCCGGGAAGAGGGGCCAGCATGGTGATGGAAAGGTAGTGCACTCTCGTCTCCCCTTTGTCGCAGCCGGGCAAAAGCGTGGCGGTCGGCAGATTCCAGAGCATGTCCTCCGTCACGCGCTTCTGGTAGAAGGCGGAGAAGCCGATATCGACGACGAAGCTCACTTCCTCGTAGGGATCGTTCACGCAGATATAGCCCTTTTCGTCGCTCTCCATAACGTATTTGACCTTGTCGCAGACTTCCGTGAAGAGCAGCCACTCTTCGGGATTGTTGGTCAAGATCTCCTGGGTGATGTTCTCGCCGCGGTCGTTGATGACGTTGTAGTTTATCCTGAAGCGCGGCCTGGGCTGGAAGGTGTAGCGTTCCGATTTCGTTATCCTGACGTTGCCGTAGCTGCAGCCTAAAAGCGTAATGAGAGCAACTGCGCAAAGAATGATCTTTTTCATAATATCTCCTTAAAAAATTAACGTCCCCTGCGCATCCAATCGTGATTGCGGACAGGTTCGCTCATAGAAGGCGGACGCTTTATGGCGACTTTTTCGCCTTCAGTCAGTCCACTCTTTATTTCGGCGCCACTAGTATCGGTGACGCCTATCGTCACGTCTCTTTTCTCAAATTCCTGCTCGGGCTGTTTCCCGTTCTCGGAAACGGCTGCGGGCTTCTCCACGAAAACGTAATATTTCTGGGCGGAAGGAGCGAGTTCGTAATTGTCGCAGAAGACCGAGGAGAGCGGAACAGCCAGAGCGTCCTTGACTTCCTTCAGGATCGCGGTGATATTGGCGGTCATGCCCATCTTCAGCTGACTGACGTCGCCTTTAACGGCGATCCTCACTTCGAAGCCGTCCTTGCTTGAGGACGAGGAGGAGGAGCCTGCGGAGGAACCCGAGCTGGAGCTGCTCATGGGCGCCACATGCGTGACGACGCCGCTGTAGTCTACGCCGGGCGTGCTGTCGACGGTTATCTCGATATTCTGCCCGACGTGAAGCCTGGTCACGTCGATCTCGTTGACATAGGAACTGACTTCCAGATCCTTGAGGTCAGCCACCGTCATCATTTCCGTGCCGCTTGAGACGGAGTTCGCTCCCACAACCATTTCGCCGACCTCGATGTTCTTGTTGAGGACCGTGCCGGAGGTGGGCGAGAAAATGGTGGTCTTCTTCAAGTTGTCGGTATTGGTGTCGAGTTTCGTTATGACCTTCAGGACCGTATTGGACCTCAGGTCGAGCGTTGTCTTCACCTGATCGTAGGCGTCGTAAGAGATGATCTTCTTCTTGAAGAGTTCGTTGTTCCTGTCGTAATCAATCTTGGCCCTGTCGTAATTAAGCTCCGCTTCCTTCAGTTCGTACTCCAGGTCTTTCCTGGTGTTGAGGAGGTCAGTCTTGTCTAGTTCCACCAGGACGAAGCCGGAGGTCACCATCATGCCGTCCTCAACATAGACGTTCTGGACGCGGCCGCTTACTTCCGATTTGATGGCAACTTTGTTGACGGGATTGATAGTGCCGGTCTCTTCCAAAACGTCGGATATGTCGCGTTTAATAACAGGAGCTACGGGAACAGTTTCAACATTGGCGCTGGATTGAGTTTCCTGCCAGTATTTGTAAGCGTACCAGCCCCCACCAAGCACCGCCGCGAATAATAATAGATAGAGGATTCCCTTCATAGATAGGTGTGCTTTGGTCTAAAAAGAAAGGAGATGGTGGGCGACACTGGATTTGAACCAGTGACCTCATGCATGTCGAGCATGCGCTCTAACCAACTGAGCTAGCCGCCCTCATCACATAATTTAGTATGCGGATATCATAGCAAAAGGCCGGGCAAAAAATCAAGTGGTAAGTTTCTCGGCCTTCCCTTGCGGAGCGCTTCTCCCTTATGCTATAATCATTAAAATATTTTTGAATTATCTACTTTTAACCTCTAAGTAAAAAAGGAACTCTATGGCTCGCAAAAAAGAGTGTATGGACGGCAATACCGCTGCCGCTCATGTGGCGCACGCCACGAATGAAGTGATCGCCATTTACCCGATCACGCCTTCTTCGCCGATGGGCGAAATCTCCGACGCTAAATCCGCTGCCAATCAGCCGAACATCTGGGGCACTATTCCCAGCGTTTCCGAGCTGCAGTCGGAAGGCGGTGCTTCCGGCGCCGTCCACGGCGCCCTTACCTCCGGCGCTTTGACCACGACCTTCACGGCCTCCCAGGGTCTTCTTCTGATGATCCCCAACATGTACAAGATCGCCGGCGAACTGACCAGTACGGTCTTCCATGTCACCGCCCGCGCCTTGGCCTGCCAGGGCCTTTCCATTTTCGGCGACCATTCTGACGTCATGGCTGTTCGCCAGACCGGTTTCGCCATGCTCTGCTCCAACACTGTTCAGGAAGTCATGGACTTCGCTCTGATCGCCCAGAAAGCGACTCTGACCTCTAGAGTTCCCTTCGTGCACTTCTTCGACGGCTTCCGTACTTCTCATGAAATTCAGAAGATCGAAGTCCTCGACTACGAAGACATGAAGCAGATGATCCCCTTCGACCTCGTTTTAGAGAACCGCAAGCGCGGCCTCTGCCCGGACAGGCCCTCCATGCGCGGCACTGCCCAGAACCCTGACGTTTACTTCCAGGGCCGCGAGACCGTCAACAAATATTACCAGGCTTGCCCGCAGCTCGTGCAGGACGCCATGGATGAATTCGCCAAGATCGTCGGTCGCCAGTACAAAGTTTACGAGTACGTCGGACATCCCGAAGCCGAGAACGTCGTGGTGGCCATGGGCTCCGGCGCCGGCACGATGGAAGAAGTCGTTACCGCTCTCGCCAAGCAGGGCAAGAAGGTCGGTCTTGTGAAAGTTAGGCTCTTCCGTCCGTTCGCCGGCGAACTGTTCGCGGCCGCTCTTCCCGCGACCGTCAAGCGCGTCGCGGTCCTCGACCGCACCAAAGAGCCCGGCTCCCAGGGCGAACCTCTCTACGAAGACGTTTGCTCCGCCATCGCTGAAGCCGTCCAGACCGGCAAGGCCAAATTCGCCATGCCGACGATCGTCGGCGGCCGCTACGGCTTGGGCAGCAAGGAATTCACCGACGCTATGTGCAAAGGCATCCTTGACAACCTCGAAGCCAAAGAGCCGAAGAATCACTTCACGATCGGCATAGTGGACGACGTTATGGGAACGAGTCTCCCCTACGATCCTGCCTGGCAGGCTGAGGAGAACACCGACACCTACTGCGCCATGTTCTACGGCCTTGGTTCCGACGGTACGGTCGGCGCCAACAAGAACTCCATTAAGATCATCGGCAACTACACCGACAACTACGCTCAGGGCTACTTCGTGTACGACTCCAAGAAGGCCGGCGGTCTGACGACCTCCCACCTCCGCTTCGGCAAGAACCCCATCGCGAGCGCTTACCTTATCACGAAGGCTGACTTCATCGCCTGCCACCAGTACTCCTTCCTTGAGAAGTACGACATGCTCTCCAATCTTAAAGAAGGCGGCATCTTCCTCGTCTCCTCTCTCTACGACACCGCGGAAGAGACCTGGCAGCACCTGCCCAAGAAGGTCCAGGAACAGCTGATCGCCAAAAAAGCCCGCTTCTTCACGGTCAACGCCATCAAAGAAGCTGAGAAGATCGGCCTCGGCAGCCGCACCAACACCATTCTGCAGACTGCCTTCTTCATGATCTCTAAGGTCATGGATCCCGAGACCGCGGTCGCCAAGATCAGAGAATACATCGTCAAGTCCTACTCGAAGAAGGGCGAAGCCGTCGTGGCCATGAACAACAAGGCCGTGGACGCCGGCTTGCAGGCTGTTTCCGAAATGCCGAAGGACAAGATGGTCGTCAACACCGAGAAACCGATGAAGCCCGCTGTCCCTGCCGACGCTCCGGAATTCGTCCAGAAAGTGACGGGCGTCATGATCGCCGGCAACGGCAACGATCTGCCTGTCTCCGCCATGCCGGTGGACGGCACCTTCCCGACCGCCACGACGCAGTACGAGAAACGCAACATCGCCGTCAACATCCCGGTCTGGGATCCCACCACTTGTATCCAGTGCGGCATGTGCTCTCTGTATTGCCCGCACGCCGCCATCCGCATCAAAGCCTACGAGCCGAAGGCCGCTGAAGGCGCTCCCGAGACCTTCAAGTCAACGGACGCCAAGACGCCCGCTTTCGCCGGCTTGAAGTTCACGGTCCAGATCGCTCCGGAAGACTGCACTGGCTGCGGCGCCTGCGTAGAGATGTGCCCCGCCAAGTCTAAGACCGAGGAAGGCAAGAAAGCCATCAATATGCAGAAGCAGGAGCCTTTGAGAGAAGCCGAAGCCAAGAACTACGCGTTCTTCCTCAATCTGCCTGAAACGAAAGCCGAACTGGCCAACCCGACCACCGTCAAGGGCAGCCAGCTCCGCCGCCCGCTCTTCGAGTATTCCGGCGCCTGCGCCGGCTGCGGCGAGACTCCGTATGTGAAGCTCCTCAGTCAGCTCTTCGGCGACAGAGCCATGATCGCCAACGCGACGGGCTGCTCCTCCATTTACGGCGGCAACCTGCCGACCACCCCGTACTGCCAGCGCGCCGACGGCCGCGGCCCGGCCTGGTCCAACTCCCTCTTTGAAGACAACGCTGAGTTCGGTCTCGGCATGAGACTGGGCGTCGACAAATTCAAAGGCTTCGCCCTCGAACTGATCGACAAACTCTTGGCCTGCGACTGCTCCGCCGAGTGCAAGCCGCTTCTTGAAGCCATCAAGAACGCTCCTCAGACCAACCAGACTGAGATCGAAGAGCAGCGCGCCAGAGTCGCTGAACTCAAAGAGCGCCTCTCTAAGTGCGACAAGCAGGAAGCCAAACAGCTCTACAGTCTCGCCGACTACCTCGTCAAGAAATCCGTCTGGATCCTTGGCGGCGACGGCTGGGCTTACGACATCGGCTACGGCGGACTCGATCACGTCATCGCCTCCGGCAAGAACGTCAACATCCTGGTCCTCGACACGGAAGTCTATTCCAATACCGGCGGCCAGATGTCAAAGGCCACTCCGCTTGGCGCCAAGGCCCTCTTCGCGGCCGGCGGCAAGAGAATGCCGAAGAAAGATCTCGGCATGATCGCCATGACCTACGGCAACGTTTACGTCGCTTCCGTCTCCTTGGGCGCCAACCCCGCCCAGGCGGTCAAGGCCTTCAACGAAGCCGAAGCTTACGACGGCCCCTCGCTCATCATCTGCTACGCTCACTGCATTGCCCACGGCATCAACATGACGACCGGCTTGCGTGAACAGCAGAAGGCCGTCAATTCCGGCGCCTGGCTGCTCTATCGCTACAATCCGACGCTGGACAAGCCCTTGCAGCTCGACAGCAAGGCTCCGACGCTTCCGTACAGCGAATACGCCTTCGGCGAAAACCGCTTCCGTCAGCTGAAAGCCCAGGATCCCGCCACCGCGGAAGCCCTGGTCGAAAAAGGCGCGAAACTGATGGAACGCCGCTTCAAGCTTTATCAGAAACTCTCTGAAATAGAGCTTGACTAAAAAAAAGAAAGCGGAGCGGCGCATGC
>JAFYIM010000157.1 GCA_017538635.1 bacterium | reverse complement strand
TTGTCGTTGAGCTTGCTGATAGCCTGGTTCTTGGAGATCAGATTGTCCTCCATTCTGCCGGGTCCGCCCGGCCTGCCGCCGCGCCCGCCTCTGCCTCTGCCGCCGCCGAAGCCTTCGAAAGCCATGACCAGATCGTCCGAACTGGATTCAAGATCTTTCATGATGCTCCTGGCAGTGGCGTAGTCGCCTTCCTCGATGGCCTTGCTGGCCAGCGAATACTGGAGTCCCGTGGCATTGCGCATTCCGAAATCATTCACCGCTTCGGTCCCTTTGCCGGAAGCCATGAGCTCTTTGTAAGTCTTCAGCGCATCCTGATAATTGTTCTGCATGAGGTTCCAGGCAGCGCTCTCCGCCCTGAGCTGGGCCGCGGCGTAGGAATCGGGATACTGCCTTATGAGGTCTTCCCTGGCCTGAACCATTTCCTGCATGCGCTTCTCGCGGTCTTCCTGGCTCTCGTTGCGGTTGCCGCCCCAGCGGAACCTGGTCTTTTCCTGGAGCTCCGTGAAGGCCGTGCCGTAATTGTCGCTGTCGCTCTTGCGCTGCGTGTCCCTCAGTTCGCGCATGGAGGTCTGGTATTTCTCGCGGCGCTTCTCCATCGTCTTCTCTTCCACGAGCTCAGCCATGGCGGAAACTTCGATGTCCTCGTTGGTGGAAAGAACGTCGAAACCGGCCGCGACCATCATCTGCTCAAGGTTGTAAAGCTTTTCGTTGAAGGCTTCCAGGATCTCATCGACGTTGCCGTTGTCAGAGGCGACTTTAATGGTTTCTTTGCCGGGCTGCGGCGCTTTTTCCAGTGTTCCCATACGCTTTTCGATCTTCTCAAGCCTGTTCTCCAGGCTTCTCAAAGAAAGCGAAATGCTTTTCAGTTCGTCGTTGTTTGACTGCTTCTCGCAAGCAACGGCCATAAGAAGAACGGAAACGGCGGTTAAGAGTAATTGGGGTTTCATATCGGTACCTCGTATTTGGGGTTATTTACACCTTAAACCATTTTAACATTTATCTGGGCGCCAAAGTGCTAACAAGATAACGTTTCAGGGCCTCGCGCCACTCAGGGGGCGTTTTGCCGGTGGCTTTTTGGTATTTTTCCAGGCACAGCACGGAATAATTCGGGCGCGGCGCCGGACGCGGGAATTCCTGCGTCGTCACAGGCTTCACCTCGACCTGTTTATCCTTTTCTATTATGCCGAGCTCCTTGGCTTCCTCTATTGCTCCGCAGGCGAAGTCAAACCAGCTTATGCCGCCCTGGTTCGTAAAATGATAGTAGCCTCTCGCTTCGGCGGAAATAAGGTTAAGGAGCGCCTCCGCCAGATCTACCGTGTAAGTGGGAGACCCGACCTGGTCGTTGACGACCGTCAGAAGATCTCTTTCCTTGGCGAGCTTGATCATTGTGTCGGGGAAATTCTTGCCGCCTTTGCCGTAGAGCCAGGCCGTCCTGACGATCAAAAATTCGCAACCGCTATTTTCGATAGCCAATTCCCCTTCCCTTTTCGTCACGGCGTAAACGCCCTTGGGCGCCGTCGGGTCGTCCTCCTTCATCGGATGGCTTCCGTCTCCGAAGAAAACAAAGTCCGTGCTGATACTAACAAGCGGTATTCCCCTTTCCTTACATTCGGCGGCCAGATTAGCCGGCCCTTCGGCGTTCAGCCTTCTCGCGAAGGCCTCGTCCTCCTCAGCCTTGTCGACCGCCGTGTAGGCGGCGCAGTTCAGGATAAGATTCGGTTGGGCTATATCGCAGACTTTTTTAATTTCATATTTATCGAGGATGTTCATTTCCCCGACGTCCGTCAAAAACAATTCGTGTTCCTGAGACAGTTTTTCCCTCACCGCTCTTGCCAGCATTCCGTTGGCGCCTGAAACCAGTATTTTCATCTTTACCGTTCCTTGCTTATTAAAATTCTCTTTCCGTTGTTTTCATACCTGGCGTCCGAAGACGCTTCCGCCTTTATTTCCATGTACATTTCCTTTTTCGCACGGCCTTCCGGCAAATTGAAGGAGCGCCTCACTTCCGCCGAAGCGCCCGGCTCCAGATGAGGCAAAAGCACCTTTTCCTCGTGATCGTCGATCTTTATGACGGCCGCGCCGTCCACTATCCTCTCCGTTCCGCGGTTCTGGAAGACCGCGACCATTTCCGACTTCTCTCCCTGGATAAGCTCCGGAGGATCGAAATAGAGCGAAGAGAGCGCCAAATCTTTTTCCTTGATCGTTCTTAAGGCCCTGTACATGTTGACGAGCCCGGCGCCGTACCAGTCGTCCGCGCCGGGAGAACCGAGATCGTCAGCCTCCGCCATAAGTTTTTCCGTAACTTTCTCCGAACTCCAGTTGGGATTCTCCGACCATACGCTGGCCGCCGCGCCGGAAACTAAAGGCGCCGCGGAACTCGTCCCGCTCATAAGGACCGCGCCGCCGCCAGGCGCCGCCGCCGCGACCAG
>JAFYIM010000156.1 GCA_017538635.1 bacterium | reverse complement strand
TCTCTGAAGTCGCACCAAGTGTTGTAAACCGTTACGAATCTCGGCGGAAGAACAACGCTTTTGATGTATTCGGCAAGAAACTTTCTGGCGCCCTCTTTTCCGCCTCCCATTAGGGAGCGGTCGGACGTCCATTTTTCATTTGTCTTAAGGAACGCCGAAGGATGCTGACAGAAAGTCACCGTATTGCCGGTTCCAACGGCCTCAAACCAGGGCGTTTCTCCGCTGAAGAACCAAAGATCGTTGACAAAGACCGGAAGCCCTTTTCCGCCGGCTGTCACGTTTCCATTAACGACCCAATTGCCGAGCTTGGCTTCCTCGATGACTATCTCATCTTCGCCAAGATTTTCCACTTCCAAGTCGCGGTGAATGAAGCTCTCGCCTTTCAGGAAATAGTAGTTCAGGCGAAGCGAAAGTTTCAGATCAGGATAATAAAGCAGGAAGCTGGTCTTGCCTTTTGCCTTGCCGATCTCGACAGGCTGGCACTTGTCGGGAGTTATGATATGAGGGGGCTTCAAACCGAAGCGCGGCTTGCCATCGGCTTCAAACCAACCAAGTTTTGTTTTCAGTCCGGCCTTTAAGGAAAACTCTTCTCCGCTGAGAAACAGCTTTTCCTTCGTCTTCCTGTTCATCAGCTGATTGGACCTGAAATTACCGTCTGCAACTTCCAGTTCCAATTCAACGGTGTCGTTTGAGATGATGTGGACGCCGTCTCTAAGGTCTCTCACATTGCTTTTTGAAAGGGCAAAAAGAAGCAGGGCACAGAGCGGCACGGCCCAAAACACAAGCAGGATCAATGTACGAATGTGACGCATAATAAAACAGGATCAGTTCCTCTTGATAAGGGAAAGGTCTTTGAACATTGCGGTGCAGGCGTTCGTCGTGTAACCTGTGTGGAAGTAAAGCGTGGCTTTTCCGGAGTAATTGTTGGTAAAGACCAAACTTTGAGCTTCCCAGTCTTTTGTGTTGTAAGTCCAAAGCAGCTGCTGCTCCTTATGATCAGGAGCATAGAAAGCCACCCTTGCCCCAAAAAAGGTCTTCTCCCTTTGGTCCTGGCTCTTGACATTTGCGCTCAGCCTATAGACTGCCCCGGATACGACGCTGACAGCCTGCGACATGCCCATCAGGCGGTTGCCGGCCTGTCCTTTCACCGTAACGCAGCTGCCGTAATCGCCGGAAACGCGCGTTATGAGATTGCTGGCCTCCATACCTGAAATATGCCAGAAATTCCAACCTTTCGTTCCGTCCAGGAAATCTCCGTTGTAAGAGCACATGTTCCTCTTGGGAAACTTATTTTCAGGCAGCAGCTCGATCTCTTTCACCAGACATTCGGCCGCGTTGGTCGTATAGCCGGTGTGAACGAAAAGAGTGGCCACTCCGGAAAAACGGTTCGTGAAAACGATGTTCCTCTCCTCCCAATCCTCGTTTGAATACAGCCAGACGACCTGCTGTTCTTTCTGTCCCTCGGCAAAGAGCGCAAGCCTTGCCCCCATGAAACTTTTCGCTTTCGGGATCTC
>JAFYIM010000155.1 GCA_017538635.1 bacterium | reverse complement strand
TTCCGTCAGAAAGCCAAAGACGCCCAGCGCGACAAAGCTCAGGAAAAGAAGCTTCAGAAAGAAGCGACCGACAGACGCGCCAAGCAGGAAGAAGAGATCCAGGAATGGTACAGGACCGAGCTCGACAAGATCTGCTCTGAAAAACTTAAAGGCGCCATCATCGACGAACAGACCGGCGACATTCTGGCTGACAAAGGACAGTCCGTCCCGCCCGACGTCAAGAGCATAATAAGGACCAAGAAATCCCTGGTCGGCTTCGACGTGGAAGACAAAGAGTTCGCCAGCCGCGTCAATCGTCTGCACTATCAGCTTGATTACAAGAAAGAAGAATTGGCTGCCCAGTATGCCCGTGAGATCGACACCATCAAGCGCGGCGACGATATGGACAGCCATATGCTGAAGATGGTGAAAGTTTACATAGCCATCAAGCAGAAACTGCAAGTCGGCGATAAGATGGCCGGCCGTCACGGCAACAAAGGCATTGTGGCCAAGATCCTGGCCGAGGAAGATATGCCCTTTATGGAAGACGGCACGCCCGTCGATATCGTTCTTAACCCCTTGGGCGTTCCTAGCCGTATGAACGTGGGCCAGATCATGGAAGCCCACCTGGGCTGGGCCTGCCGTATGCTGGGCCTCGTCGCTACGACTCCGGTCTTCGACGGTGCAACGGAAGAGGACATCGAGACGCTCCTTGAAGAAGCCAGGGAACAGGCCAAGAAAAATGACAAGAAGAAAGACGCCCATCTTTGCGCCACCAGCCTCGAGCCTGAGCTTGGCAAAGTTACGCTTTACGACGGCAGGACCGGCGAAGCCATGTACCAGAAAGTGACGGTGGGCTACACCTACTTCATGAAACTGGGTCACTTGGTCGCCAACAAGATCCACGCCCGCGCCACAGGACCTTACTCACTCGTTACGCAGCAGCCCTTGGGCGGCAAAGCCCAAAGCGGCGGACAGCGTTTCGGCGAAATGGAAGTTTGGGCCCTGGAAGCTTACGGCGCCGCCTATACTTTGCAGGAAATGCTGACGGTCAAATCCGACGATACGGAAGGCCGCAAGAAGACCTACGAATCCATCACGAAGGGCAACTGCGCCCTGGAAGCTTCCACGCCGGAATCTTTCAACGTGCTGGTAAAGGAGCTCAGGGCCGCCTGCCTTGACGTCAGAACTGAGAAGAAGTAAACCAACTATCGCAGGATAGCAAAAATATGATGAAGTTTGATTCGGACAACGAATTCGAGAACGCCGTAACGGAAGACATCCTGGAAAGCAGCGACGAGCTGACCAGCGATATCGCCGACACCATCGCGGCCGATGAAACTCTCTTTGACGAAAGCGAAGCGGGGAGCGAGAAGATCTCCATCCCCGATGATTCCGAAGAAGAGCAGCCCTTCGACATGTGGAGTCATCCGGTCAGGGAGAACCAGTTTGACAAAGTGACTGTCAACATCGCTTCCCCCGACACCATCCGCTCCTGGTCCCACGGCGAAGTCAAAAATCCCGAAACTATCAACTACCGCACTTACAAACCCGAACCCGGCGGTCTTTTCTGCCAGCACATTTTCGGCCCGGTCAAAGACTGGGAGTGCGCCTGCGGTAAGTACAAACGCATTAAATACAAAGGCATCGTCTGCGACCGCTGCGGCGTGGAAGTCGCCCAGAGCAAGGTCAGGCGCGAACGCATGGGCCACATTGAGCTGGCCGTGCCTGTCGCCCACATCTGGTTCTTCAAGACCATGCCCTCCAGAATGGGCGCCATTCTTGACATGACCGTCCGCAATCTGGAGAAGGTCATCTACCTTGAATCTTACATTATCCTTGACCCCGGGAAGACCGGCCGCAAACGCGGCGAACTTATCAGCGAGGACGAACTTGAGCAGCTGCGCGCCGACGGACACACCGACATCAAAGCCGGCACCGGCGCAGAAGCCTTGGAAGTTCTCTTAAGGGAATTCGACCTCGACAAGGAAGCGGACAAGCTGTATGAAGACATGCAGAAGACGCATTCCAAACAGGTCAGGAAGAAAATCGCCAAGCGCCTCAAAATCATTGAAGGTTTCCGCAATTCTGAGAACAGGCCGGAATACATGATGATCCATGTTGTTCCCGTTCTGCCCCCGGATCTGAGACCTCTCGTTCCCCTGGACGGCGGCCGTTTCGCCACAAGCGACCTCAACGACCTCTACCGCCGCGTCATCAACCGCAACAACCGCTTGAAAGCTTTAAAGAGCCAGCGTACGCCTGATGTCATCATCAATAACGAAAAACGCATGCTCCAGGAAGCGGTCGACGCTTTGATCGACAACGGCCGTCACGGCCGCACCGTGACAGGTCCGTCCGGCCGCGCTCTGAAATCTCTGAGCGACAACCTCAAAGGCAAGCAGGGCCGTTTCCGTCAGAATTTGCTCGGTAAGCGCGTGGACTATTCCGGCCGTTCCGTCATCGTTGTCGGTCCGGAGCTGAAGATGACCCAGTGCGGTCTTCCGAAGAAGATGGCCTTGCAGCTTTTCGAGCCCTTCATCATCCGCGAACTTAAGAAGCAGGGCGTAGCCCAGACAATAAAGACCGCCAAGAAAGTTATCGAGCGCGGCGACACGATCGTTTGGGATATCCTTGAGCAGGTGACGAAAGGACACGTGGTCATGCTGAACCGCGCTCCTACGCTGCACCGCCTTGGCATCCAGGCTTTCGAGCCGATGCTCATCGAGGGCAACTCCATCAGAGTCCATCCTCTGGTCTGCGGCGGCTTCAACGCCGACTTCGACGGCGACCAGATGGCTGTGCACGTTCCGCTTTCCAGAGAAGCTTTGTGGGAAGCCAAGAACTTCATGATGGCTCCGGAAAACCTTTTCTCACCGGCTTCCGGCAAGCCTATGATGATGCCGACCCAGGATATCGTTTTGGGCATCTATTACCTCACTCACGATCCCTGGCTCAAAGAGCATTCCGTCGCTCATACCGGCGTTATGACTCCGCAGGAAGTCCACAGGGCTTACGACAACGGCGTTATTTCGCTGCATCATAACATCAAAGTCCTCTTCGCCCCCAACTGGAAGGATCCGTCCAAGCCTGCTCTGGAAGGCAAGAAGGAAGAGATCATCGACACTACGGCCGGACGCGTTTTCTTCAACGAGCTCCTGCCCGAAGAACTGAAATATTACAACAAGACCATCGACAAGAAAGGTCTCGCCAAACTGATCATGGACTGCTTCGAAGCGGTCGGCGCCATGGGCACGGTGGAGACTCTTGACCGCATCAAGAAAGCCGGTTTCCATGAATCCACGAGAGCTGGCATTTCCATCTCCACTTCCGACATGATGGTGCCGCCCAGCCGTGACGCCGTTCTGGAAGACGCCCAGAAGAAGGTTAACCAGATCACCAAGCAGCACCAGGCTGGCGCCATCAGCGAAAAAGAGCGCTACAACAGCGTAGTGGACGTTTGGACGACAGCCACCAACACCATCTCCGAAGACCTCTACGCCAAGCTGCAGAGCAAGGCGGAGGAACTCAGGGAACTGAACCCGCTGCACATGATGGTGGATTCCGGCGCACGAGGCTCCCGCGACCAGATCAAGCAGTTGGCCGGTATGCGAGGACTGATGGCCAACCCCAGCGGCGAAATCATTGAAACTCCGATCAGATCCAACTTCAAGCAGGGTCTGTCGATGCTGGAATACTTCATTTCTTCCCACGGCGCTCGTAAGGGTTTGGCCGACACCGCTCTTAAGACCGCGGACGCCGGTTACCTTACCAGACGTCTGGTGGACGTGGCCCACGACATCATCATCACTTGCGAAGACTGTCGTACGCCGAGCGGCATCAAAGTCGAGGCCATTACGGAAGGCAACAAGGTCCTGGTCAAGCTCAGCGACCGTATCAAAGGCCGCACGGCCCTTTACGACATCACGCGCCCAGGCTCCCTTGACATCATCGTCAAAGCCGGCGAGATCATAACTCCCGCCACCACCAAGGAGATCGAGGAAAGCGACATTGAAGCGGTCACGATCCGCTCTGTCCTTACCTGTGAAGCGCCGTACGGTGTTTGCGCTAAGTGCTATGGCATGGACCTCTCCAAATACGAACTCGTAAAGGAAGGCACTCCGGTCGGCATTATAGCGGCACAATCCATCGGCGAGCCCGGCACGCAGCTGACAATGCGTACCTTCCACATCGGCGGCACTGCGAACAAAGCGGCCGTGATCACAGCCCACAAGGCGGAGAAAGCAGGCCGAGTCGTTTTGGAGAACGTCCACAGCGTCAACTCCGAGGACGGCGTCCGTGTCTTGAACAAATACGGCAAAGCCATAATCAAAGACGACAAGACCGGCGCCCAGCTTCTCTCCTATGATCTGGAGATCGGCTCCCTGCTGAAAGTCAAAGACGGCGAGAAGGTCAAGAAAGACCAGGTTATCGCCGAGTGGGATCCTTACAACATTCCGATGTACACCGAAGTGAGCGGTATCGTCCGCTACAAGGATATAATCGAAGGCAAAACGCTTGACCGCCGCAGGTCTGAAGAACAGGGCAACAAGGAAGAGCTCGTCATCCTTCAGACCAGGGAAGATCTCCATCCCGAGATCTGGTTCGAGGGTGAAGACGGAAAATCCAACGGCAGCTACCCTATTCCTGTGAACGCCATCTTGGTCGCTTCGGAAGGTGCGGAAGTCAAAGCTGGCGCCATG
>JAFYIM010000154.1 GCA_017538635.1 bacterium | reverse complement strand
GCGGCCAGCAGGGCGGAATTCTACCAGCACGTTTACGACGTGACCTACGGGCTAATAGAGCATGACACGGACACCTTGGTGGTGCTGGACGATTCCATCGTCCGCGGCAACACTATGAAGAACGCTATACTTCCCATGCTGGACAGGCTCAGGCCGAAGAAGGTCATAATCGCGTCAAGCGCGCCGCCCATCGCTTTCCCGGACTGCTACGGCATCGACATGAGTTCCTTAGAGGAGCTCATCGCTTTCCGGGCGCTGGTGAAACTCCTGAAGGGCAAAGTGCCGACGACTCCGGAAACTTTGAGAAAAGCCTATAATAGTATTCCGCTTGCTAAGCTTTCCAAAGCTATCGCGGATCTCTTGAAGCCGGAGGGCATGCGCGCCGAGGTGGAAGTCATCTTCCAGACTTTGCCCGCCCTGAAAAAAGCCTGTCCGGATGCCGCAGGGGACTGGTATTTCACCGGAAATTATCCCACGCCCGGCGGAGAGAAAGTGTTAAAGCAGGCTATTAAGAATTATCTTGAAAAAAAGCATGAACGCTCCTACTGAATTCATAGAGAAATGGCGCTCAATGAGAGAGCGCAAGGCCTTCCTTGCCCTGGAGGACGGCACGGTCTTCCACGGCGTTTCCTTCGGTTCTCCGAAGGATCGGGTAGGGGAGGTCGTCTTCAACACCGGCATGTGCGGATACCAGGAGATCCTGACTGATCCAAGTTACGCCGGCCAATTCGTGACGCTTACCACGGCGGAAGTCGGCAACTACGGCGTCAACAGGGAGGATAGGGAATCGCGCTCGCTGTTTCTGAACGGTCTTGTGATAGGCGATTTGACTGCGCCTTCCAACTACCGCTCCACCTCTTCTTTGATCGATTATCTGAAGAAGAACAAGATCCCGGGGATCTGGGGGGTGGACACCAGAAGCCTCACCTTGCACTTGAGGGAATACGGCAATAAGAAAGCCTACCTTCATGTGGAAGACAAGCCCATGAAGGTCGAGGAAGCGATCATGAAAGCCAAGGCTTGGGAAGGCTTGGACGGCCAGGACTACGCCGCCAAAGTCACTTCCAAGGACTCCTACAACTTCAACGACGCCGGGCATGACGCGCCCTTGGTCGTCTGCTACGACTTCGGCGTAAAAACGAACATCCTGCGCCAGCTCTCAGCCTTCGCCAACGTCACGGTGGTCCCGGCCAAAACGAGCGCCGACGAGATCATCGCCATGAAGCCGGACGGCATCTTCCTTTCCAACGGCCCGGCGGACCCTGCCGCGCTGCCTTACGCCGTAAAAAACATCAAGCTTTTGCTCGGCCTCGCGCCTATCATGGGCATCTGCTTAGGGCACCAGCTTCTGGCCCTTGCCTTGGGCGCCGAGACTGGAAGGCTGAAATTTGGCCATCACGGCTGCAATCATCCCGTCAAGAACCTTAAGACCGGGAAAGTCGAGATCACTAGCCAGAACCACAATTTCGCGGTGAAACTGGAAAGCGTTCCCAAAATAATGGAAGTGACGCACATCAACCTGAACGACCAGACCATCGAGGGATTAAGGCACAAGAAGCTTCCGGCTTTCTCCGTGCAGTACCATCCCGAGTCCTGCCCCGGCCCCCACGATTCCAGATATCTTTTCGCGGAATTCAAAAAAATGATCATGGGAAAATGAGATGAAGAGAAAAGACATAAAGAAGATTTTGCTTTTGGGCGCCGGCCCTATCATAATAGGCCAGGGCTGCGAATTCGACTATTCCGGAGTGCAGGCCGTCAAAGTCCTGAAGAGGGAAGGATACCAAGTCATCCTTGTGAACTCCAATCCCGCCACGGTCATGACGGACGCTTTCAAAAGGAATAAAGAAGAAGCCGACAAAGTTTACATAGAGCCCCTGCTTCCCGAGTACGTCGAGAAGATCATAGAAAAGGAAAGACCGGACGCCCTGCTTCCCACGCTCGGCGGACAGACCGCTTTGAACCTGGCCATGGAATTGGCCAGATCTGGCGTCCTGAAAAAATACAAAGTTGAAATGATCGGCGCCGACGACAAGGCCATCGACCGTGCGGAGGACAGGGATCTCTTTAAAAAGGCCATGCAGGAACTTGACCTCGACATGCCGAAGAGCGGCTGTGCCCACGATCTGGAAGAGGTGAAAGCGGTCGCCAAAGAGATCGGCACCTGGCCTCTTATCATAAGGCCGGCCTTCACCCTGGGCGGCACCGGCGGCGGCATCGCCCACGACGAAAAGGAGCTTTTGGAAATCGCCGGAGCCGGCCTGGACGCTTCCCTTAAAAGCGAAGTGCTGATAGAGGAATCCTTGATCGGCTGGAAAGAATATGAGATGGAAGTCATGCGCGACAAGGCCGGCAACGCGGTCATCGTCTGCTCCATCGAGAACCTTGACCCCATGGGCGTGCACACCGGCGACTCCATCACCGTAGCGCCGGCCATAACTTTGACCGACAGGGAATACCAGGAGATGCGCGACGACTCCATCAGAGTCCTGGAAAAGATCGGCATCGCCACCGGCGGTTCGAACGTCCAGTGGGCTGTTGATCCCAGGAACGGAAGGAGAGTTATCATCGAGATGAACCCCAGGGTGAGCCGCAGCTCCGCCCTGGCCTCCAAGGCCACCGGTTTCCCCATCGCCAAGATCGCCGCGCTCTTAGCTGTCGGCTACACGCTTGACGAATTAAGGAACGACATTACGGAGAAAACGCCCGCCTGCTTTGAGCCGGCCCTGGATTACTGCGTCGTAAAGATCCCGCGCTTCACTTTCGAGAAATTCCCCGGCGCTGAAACGAAGCTCGGCACCCAGATGCACTCGGTGGGCGAAGTCATGGCCATCGGCAAGACTTTCAAGCAGGCCTACCTCAAGGCCGTCCGTTCTCTGGAAGCGCCTCTTGCTTACCACGACGAAGAAACCTACGACCCCTGGTTCAAAAACGAGCTGAAAGAGCTCAAAGCTTTCCGGGAATTCCTCGCAAGTTTCACCCTCGACACCATTCCCGAGGACGTTCTTCTCCAGGCGAAAGTCATGGGCTTTTCCGACAAAGAGATCGCCCATGAATTAAAGGCGGAAGAAGCGGATATCAGAGCGAAAAGAAAAGCGCTCAATATCCATCCCGTCTTCGGCGCCGTTGACACCTGCGCCGGCGAATTTGAAGCCAAGACGCCCTACTACTACTCCTACTATTCCTTTGAAAAGCAGCAGGAACAGCCCATAAAAAAGACCAAGAAACGCATCATGGTCCTGGGCGGCGGTCCCAACCGCATCGGCCAGGGGATAGAGTTCGACTGGTGCTGCTGCCACGCGGCCTTCGCCCTGAAAGAAAAGGGCTTCGAAGTCATCATGCAGAACTCCAACCCGGAGACCGTCTCCACCGACTACGACACTTCCGACAAGCTCTACTTCGAGCCTCTGACCTTCGAGGACGTCATGGAGGTCTATGAGAAGGAGAATTGCGACGGCATCATCGTCCAGTACGGCGGACAGACGCCCCTTAACCTCGCCGCCAGGCTGAAAGCCGCCGGCGCAACGATCGTCGGCACCACGCCGGAAGACATCGCCTTGGCGGAGGACAGGGACTTCTTCAAACAGCTTGTCAGCGACGTCGGCATGAAGCAGCCTGTCAGCGGCATCGCTCACAGCGTAAAAGACGCCGCCAAGATAGCCGAGGAGATAGGCTATCCCGTCCTGGTCCGTCCCAGCTTCGTTTTGGGCGGCCGCGGCATGGCCATCGTCTCCAACGCCAAAGAACTCGACCGCTACGTAGGGGAGGCGGTCGCCGCCTCCGAAGGCAACTCCATCCTCATCGATAAATTCTTGGAGAACGCCGTGGAGCTTGACGTGGACTGCATCTCCGACGGCGACACCGTCGTAATAGGCGCTATCCTTGAGCACGTGGAAGCCGCGGGCTGCCATTCCGGCGACGCCGCGGCCATCACGCCGCCCGTCTCCTTAAAGCCGCAAGTCATAAGCGAGATCAGGCGCTACGCCGAGATCTTCGCCAAGCGCTTGAGAGTCGTAGGGCTAATGAACCTTCAGCTGGCCGTGAAAAACGACGAGCTCTGGATGATCGAGGTGAACCCCAGAGCCTCCCGCACCGTGCCCTTCGTCAGCAAGGCCATAGGCGTACCCTTAGCCGGCTACGCCGCGCTCTGCATGGTAGGCTACAAACTTAAAGACCTCGGCTTCACGGAAGAAAAAGCCCCCAAATGCTACTGCGTAAAGGAAGCCGTCTTCCCCTTCATAAAATTCAGAGGCGCCGCCATCGACCTTACCCCCGAGATGCGCTCCACCGGCGAAGTGATGGCCTTGGGTCATGATCCTATGGAAGCCTACTACAAGAGCCAGCAAGCCGCCGGCAGTCCGCTCCCCAAAAGCGGCAAGATCTTCGTCTCCTTAAAAGACGAGGACAAATTGGACGCTATCCCCCTGGTGCAAAAATTAGTCGATATGGGTTTCTTCATCTATTCCACTCTTGGCACCTCCACCTGCTTCTGGAACCACGGCATCAAGAGTACCGGCGTTTACCGCGTCTCCAAAGGCCGCCCCAACGCCATCGACTACATCAGGGAAAGAGAGATAGGCTGGGTCGTCAACACTTCGGAATCAGGCATGGAGCCCGCTGACGACCACTTCAGGATCAGAGCCGAGGCTGTAGCCGCCGGTGTCCCGGTCACCACCACCATCGACGGCCTCCGCTACGCTGTCGCCGCCCTTGAACGAGAACTCGGCCAAGCCGACATCCCAGTCCGAAATCTCTAGGAAAGCCTCAATCGTTTTCGCGACCGTAAAATAAAAAAAGAAAAAGGAGCCTCCGTGCGGGGGCTCCTCAATTTGTCAGTTAAAAACTTCAGTTCACCGCTTTCTCACCGCCATCAAAGCGAGCAAGAGCAAAGCAAACATCCCAACCGGCTCAGGCAGGGCGTATCTGAAATACGGCGTTCCTACGCCTTCATCGATATCCCAGATCTCATCGAAATCCCAGCCGACATAGGTTTCCTGCTGCTTCATCTCTTCAGGGCTGATGAAGCCGGTCACGCCCTCAACTCGTTCTACGCTGTTTGAATTGAAATACGAGTTTTTATACTGCCCTTTGCCAAGATAACTGGTTTCGGTTTCCACATCGGCGTAGCAATTGGAAATCACCGGTAAACTATCATTGAGGTCGTTAGCCACCAAAGCGTATCTGAAAGATCCTTTCGCGTAGCAATTTACCAAAAGAGAATTATAACTGTAATAAGCCAAACCGGCAATCATCAATTCAGGATGATCCGAAGTGTTATACATCTCAACGCATGATTCGCTAATAACGCTTTCGTCCATATAACCAACCAATCCTGCATAATTATACGTAAGATCAGTTGGAATGTTTCCGTTAAAGCTACATTTGTCCATTGTGGAATTTATTAGCTCATAACATAAGCCTCCGGAGTGATCACAATATGACATATAACAATCAGACCTCACGTGACAATTGTATATGGAAGAATAACAGGTCATACCCGAAAGAAAACCAAGTTTAACACTTATTTTAAGATCAATTTCAGCATCTTCCAAGGATAAATTGCAAATTGTTCCCCCGTCAACATACCCGAACAAACTGGAATGAATAAAAACATAATTATTAGTCGAACGCCAGCCAAGATACAGATTTTTAATAGTGTAATTTTGCCCGTCATAAACTCCGGAGAAAGGATGCTGAAGGTAGGAGGGATCTATTCTGTAGCGGTTGCTGAAGAAACCTATAGGATTCTTCATGGGCGTTTCGCTCATATCAAAGTCGCAAGTCTGAAGATAATGTCCGTTCAAAGGATATTCGGAATCAAATCCGATGTTGTCCAACTCATCGGGCTCGGACAAGAATTTAGCAAAATCGCCTTCAATAACGAGATCTTTTGTTACCGCTACTGAGACTTCTTCCGCTGTATCCGTCAGGTCTCTCTTAAAACTAACGAAGGTGGTTTTCTGCGGTTCGTCAGGCGTTGCTTTGACAAGCAAATTTTCGCCATAAAGATAATTTGTTTTGTTGGGTTCAAGCGTGATTTCGCCAAAGGCACAGGCGGGAACATACACTTTATAAGTGTTTTCGCCTAGGAATTTCCAATATGGTGTTGTTTCGCCTTCCTGAATTGACCAAACAGTGTCAAAATCCCAGTTCCTAAAAGTTGCTTGCTTTTTGATATCCTCAGACGATACGCCCGCTCCAAATTCGGTTCCTTTCATGAGATCAAAATCATAATAAGAACTGAAACAAACACAAGTGTTAGTTGTCAAAGCGCAAATACCGCCGACAGTTGGATTCAATGTCATATCAGCGCTGGAAGTGGAATAACATTGCATTATGCCATAGTCGTTTGTTGTTGCCTGGCCGTATTCTTTGTAGATGTTTTCAATGGCGTTTGCGCAAATGCCACCAATATAGCCGTCTGATTTAACTTTCATATCAGCGTGGCAGTACCGAATATAAGTTTTGCCATAATTACGTCCACAGATTCCGCCGATATAAGTTTCAGAATTTTTAAAGTACAATTTTTTCTCTATGTAGCCCGAGGCTTTGCAGTTGATTATGTAGTTATGATCGTTCTGTTCGCTATCATAAATGCACAGTCCAACTATTCCGCCACCACTGTGAGATGCTTTGATTATCCCAACGAAAGAGCAATTTATGATTTTTGTTTTTCTAGCTTCGGCGACTATACCGCCGACATCACTGTATCCATGTATGATTCCGCTTACTTGGATATTAGTTATCACACTGGCGGAAGCATATGCTGCCAACGCTCCTCCTACCATAGTACTGCCGTTGTAGTAAGACAAATCATTCCCCATGGAAATATCTTCCAAGAAGACATTTTTGATCTCAGCGCCTGATAGTTTTTCAAATAGAGCGCAGCCTCTCTGAGAATGCAAACTTTTTATGGAAAAATTCTGTCCGTCCAGCACGCCGCAAAAACTGTGTTCTTTTCCATCAGAAGAACGTCCGGAATTGCCAATAGCAAGGAATTCTGGTTCCCAAGTTTTTGTTTCGCTTGCGTCAATGTCATTCTCCAAACGGAAAACACTTGATTGGCATTCAGCAATATTTTCCCCCATCCAAACCAAGTTTTCAACCTTGGTCAAAAGGTAAGGAGACTCTGCGGTGCCGTCGCCTTCCGGCTTTATAGCCTCGTTGGCGGCAAAAAGACAATTGGCAGCAAAAGCTAACAAGCAGGTTAAAAGAAGGTTTTTCATATCCTTATTCTCCATATTTAGCCTGGAAAATATCCTCTTCTGTAATATCATCCTTGGCGTTAAGTTTATAGTACCAGTAATTAGAGTTTTTGGTGTTTTCGGCATAGTAACGTTTCGCATTGCTTTGCCATTTGTTCATCATCTCTATCACTGATTCTTGAATTGGCAGAATATTAATATCAAATCTTTTCTTGGCGGTATCTAATGTCTCGCATTCCGGCAAAGAGAATTTTTCTCCGTTCTCGGTATACCATTTGTTAAAATCGCTGAATCTCCAGTTCCCGCGTCCGGGCGTTTTGTACACTTCCACAAGTTTTTCCAGAGTTTTGTCGTTTTCAAGCGCGGAAGCCAGATATGGGAAAACGTGATATCCCAGCCCCGTTATTTCACTAGCAAGCTGATCCAAAACCAATGCGCGAGGTGCTTCTTTTTTGCTTTCTTCCTGCCAGCAAGCATACCATTCCGCCCAAATGTTTGGCATATACTTCCTGCCTTCATACCACCAGTAATAATGAAACAGAGCGGAAGGAATGGTCAAATCGTTTCCTTTGCCGCTAAGCCAAGGGAAGGCTATCGTTCCCAGAGAATCGAATCCGAAGCAAAGCTGCGTCAGCAAAAAAGCTCTGCGGTCGGCAAATGAAAGGGCCTTGTTTTCAAAGGTCTGCCCGTCGCCTAAACTTTCCACGCGATTGGTTATCTCGCCTCTTTCCAGCAGAGTCATGATCAACGGAAGCGCTTCAGAAACCGGAATGGCTTTGAAAGTTTTGCTTTCGCTATTCCAAATATCGATTTTTCCCTTAGGAATCTCCAGTTCTTTGTTTTGCTTGGCAAAATAAAGAGCGGAGGAATCGTAGAGCAAGTTTAGATATTCTTCGCTGCTAACTGCCGCTAAAATATCCCCTACGCAAATCAGACAAAAACAAGCAAATAATATTTTTTTCATTTTCGTTCTCCTTTATTCCTCTTCTAATATTGGGGCGTATTTAACAGGGGTATAAGAATTAATAGGATGTTCAGTGTAGTAATCCAAAAAGTCTTTCCCGTTATGATTCAAGAAAAAACTATCATTCAATTTCATTATGAACATATTCCCTATATTACCGTTACCAGAGTCGGATCTTCTTGCGGCTAATAATCCGCCGTAGAACAAAACGATACTGTCACCTATATTACCAGTTGGATATAAATTTATTGGCCATCTCACATCAGTGTAAAAATCCGAAGCTCCGCCAAAAGTATAATATGAAGTGTAATATTTCCCGTTAGGATCTAATGCAATAGGACAATTGCTGTCTCCGTATATTACACAATCATCTCTAACAATAAAAGGATGTCCAAAGGTATTGCCATAAGGATCTACCGCATATGCAGGAGCGTTATAACTGCCGTCTTGTTCTTCCATATACTCATCCGCCCAATCGTCGACAACAGAATATTCGCAGTCGATGAGCGCTTGATAACCACTGTTTAACGAGCTTCTCTCGTTATAATTAGGTTGCCTTCCGTGTATATCGGCACAGGATCGATAGCGAAAGTTAGCAATTTCAACATCGCCGGAAGAAGATTGGCGTCTATAGGTTATCTTTATATTGCCGTTGCCTATTGCCGTTCCCTCCAAGTATATGAACTTGTCAAAAATTTTACCCTTTAAATCACCAATCCCACAATAGAGATTTGTCGTTGTCCCGGGATTTGCCATAGGCTTATATAATTGATAAGCGTTTTTTGTATATAAACGCAAATGACTCGGCATTTCCACTTTTAATCTAATATAATCAACATTCATCCAGCTAGGAGAATGGGATATTTTCAAAGGCAACAAATCGTCATCATCAAATCCGTTCTTTTCTCCGAAAAGATAGTCAGGTGTTTCATGCCCTGTATTATCGCTATCGATATTAAAGTGAATATGTCTTGTTATGCCGTTGCCATTAGAATAATCAT
>JAFYIM010000153.1 GCA_017538635.1 bacterium | reverse complement strand
TATGGTGTAAACCGCAGCCAAAGAGAGCATGAAGGCGTTGCAGCAGGCGTTGAGACGGAGCTGGGCGCCGGCCAATACGAAGAAGGCCGCGTAGATGGGGGGCGTCAATTGGTCAATGGCGGTGAGGAGCCTTCCGGTGGAGAAGCGCCCGACGTTGGCCACGGTAAATCCGAATGCCATGTTGCAAAGAAGCTCAGAAAAACCGAATCTGGTGGCTATGCCGTCGCAGAAAATGATGGAGGCGCAGACGAAGAGGAGCATCTCAGCCTGCATGGTGATGCTCTTGAGAACAGGAAGCACGGCGCATCCGAGCAGCGCGCCCAGCCCCAGAGCGCCCAGAATGCGCAATAACGGCAGGATGAAGGCCTGGACGATAGAGATACCGTCAGAATCGATAGAGCCCTTTAAAAAGGCCGCAGCGAAGGCGTAAACGATTAATGCCAGGGCGTCGTCAAGGCCTACTACCGCCAGGAGGGTGGTGGTGACGGGCCCCTTGGCTTTCATCTGCCTTAGCGTCATGACCGTGGCGGCCGGGGCGGTGGCGGAAGCCAGCGAACCCAAAAGGACGGAGAGCGGCAGGTCTTTCGTCAGAAGGAAGGTGCAAAAAGAGACCAGAATGAAGGAGACGAGCGTTTCGAAGATGACGATGGTCGCGACGCACAGGCCGACTTTCTTTAGTCGTTCCATTTCGAGTTCGGCGCCGATGGTGAAGGCGACGAATCCTAAGGCGAAGTCGTTGGTGATGTCGAAACGCAACAGATCAAAACTTCCGGAATAGATCGTGTGCCCCAAGATGACGCCGGCTATGACGTAGCCGGTCACCCTCGGGAGTTTGATCATTTCCGCCAGGCGGCCCACGAAGAAACCCATCAGCATGGCAACGCCAAGCGTCAGGAGCGGGCTGCCCAGAAAGTTCTGAAAGTTATTCAGCATTTCCTTCTTTTATGATGATGTCGTACATGTCGCCAGGAGTCGGGGCGTCCATGAGTTTCTGGAAAAATTCGCGGTCCTTGAGCTTCATGACGACTTTGGCCAAAAGCTGAAGGTATTCCCTGCGGTCGTTGCCTGGGGCGATGATGAGTATGACAAGGTGCACGGGCTGGCCGTCAAGAGAATCGTACTTGACGCCCTCGGCTGAGCGGCCGATGGCTACCGTGAAGGTCTCGGTCTCGGGGCAGCGCGTGTGGGGGACGGCGATGCCTATTCCGATGCCGGTGCTCATGAGACGCTCTCTGTCTAAGAGCTCGTCGTAAAGGGCTTCCACGTCTTCGTGGATCGCTTCGTTGACGGCTATCTTGGCCATTTCATAAAGGACATCGTTTTTGGTCTGGCCTTTCAGGTCGATTACGCGTTCTTTAGTCAGGAATGGAAGGATGCTTTGCATATGGTTTATTCCTCAAAGGTTTTCAGTTATGAAACTAAGCATGCGAGTGTAAAGGTGCGGGGTGGTGTGCGGTCCGCCGATGCCGTGATCCTTGTTCAGGACGTAGTGCATCTCGAATTTTTTCCCGGCTTTGATGAGGGCTTCCTCCAGGGCCAGGGAATTCTGGAAGTGGACGTTGTCGTCCGCAATGCCGTGGACCAGAAGAAGCTTGCCTGTAAGACCGTCCGCGAAATTGATGGGTGACCATTTTCCGTAGTCGGGATTCAGCTGCGGCGTAGCCATGAATTTTTCTGTGTAGATGGTGTCGTAGAAGCGCCAGTCGGTGACGGAGGCGACCGCGATGCCGAGTTTGAAGACGTCGCCGCCCCTAACCATCAGGCTGCTGGCCATGAAGCCGCCGTAGCTCCAGCCGAAAACGCCGATCCTCTTCTCGTCAACGTAGGGGAGGGATCCGAGAAACTTGGCGGCGTAGATCTGGTCTATGACTTCGTAGCGGCCCAGCTGCTTGTAGGTGCATTTCAAAAACTCTTCGCCGCGCCAGCCGGTGCCGCGCCCGTCCACACAGGCTACGATGTAGCCTCTTTCCGCCAGATAGCGTTCCCAGCCGAACTGCCAGCCTTCCGTAGCAGCCTGGGAGTGCGGGCCGTTGTAGAAAGTCATGAAGAGGGGATAGCGCTTCTTGGGATCGAACTTCACGGGCTTAACGATCCAGCCGTAGAGCTTCACTTTTTCCGGCGTCACGAAATGGAACATCTCCTTCTTCGTGACGGGATAGTCTTTCAGGAGTTTTTTCAATTTGGCGTTGTCTTCCAGGACGCGCAGTTTCTTGCCATCGGAAGAGTAGAGCGCGTAAACGGGAGGAGCCTGATTGGTGGAGTGGCAGTCGATGAACTGCGAGGCGTCAGCGTTGAAGGTCACGCTGTGCGTGCCGGGGCCAACCGTTATGCGCGTGAGCTTTTCGCCGTCAAACCCGACTTTGAAGAGCTGGCGCTGCAGATGGTTCGTTTTGGTCGTCTCGAGATAGACGAGCTTTTTCTTCTCGTCGATCGCTTTGATCGCGGAGACGTCCCATTCGCCGTTCGTCAGGTGGCGGACGTAAGTTCCGTCCAGCTTGCAGAGCATGACATGCCAGCGTCCGCTTCTGGAAGTCCTAAGCAGGAATTCCGGGCTCTGTTTGAGGAAGTAAAGCTGTTGGTCGATGTCGCAGTAGCGCTCGTTGGCCTCTTCGTAAACGCACTCCAATTTCGTCTGCCCGCTTTTGCAGCGCAGCCACTGGAAATGGTTCTGAAGCCTGTTGACGATCAGAAGGTACAGGTATTGTCCTTTCGGCTCCCACTGGATGGTCGGGATGTAGATGTCGTCGCTGCCGGTCTCGAGCTTTACCGTCTTTTTGCTTTTCAGATTGAAAACGTGGCAGGTGACAGCAGCGTTGGCTTCGCCGGCCCTGGGGTATTTGTAGATCAAAGGTTTCGGATAGTCGGTGCCGTGGTAGAAGTCGATGCGGTATTCTTTCACCTTGCTCTCGTCGAAGCGCAGGTAAGCTACGCTTTGGCTGTCTGGCGACCACTGGTAGCCGTAAGTCATGTACCATTCTTCCTCATAGACCCAGTCGGGGGCGCCGTTGATTATTTTCGTCGCTTTGCCGTCTTTGGTGAGCCTGATCTCCTTGCCATTTTCGAGGTCTTTGACATAGAGGTCGTTTTCATGCACGAAGGCGACTTTTTTCCCGTCGGGGGAGAAGGCGGCCAGTTTCTGGCGCTTCTTGTCAGAGACAGCGGTCACGGTCTTTTTGGCGAGATCGTAAACGAAGTAGGAGGCATAGAAAGTGCGGCGGTAGATCTTCTCGAAATTCACGGCCAGGAGAAGCTTTTTCTCGTCTTTGCTGAAGGCGTAGCTGTGCAGTTTCTCGGCGCCGATCTCCTTGTGTTTCTCGATGTCGAAAAGCGTCTTCAAAAGTTTGCCGCTTTTAAGATCGTAAACGGTCACGCGCTTGGAATCCTCCAGGCGCGAATACGTTTTTCCGGAATTCATGAAATGGAACTGCGGAATGCCTTTGGAAGAAAAGAGTTTTTCCTTGTAAAGCGCGTCAATGGTTATCGACTTCATCGTTTGTCTTATGGTTTAAGGTTAAATTTATTCCAAGGTTTTTTTCGCGGGATCTTTGATCTTCGGATCGCCTTTCGGGAAGAGCCTTTTCGTTTCGAACCTGGGGTCGCGGCCGCGGCGTCCCTGGAAGTAATCCTCGCATTTCTTGATATCCTCGGGGGAGACTTCCCGCTTGAAGGGGAGCGTCGGCGTGTCAACTACGTAGCGCCTGAGCCAGGTGAGGCAGATGTCGCCGGAAAGGAAGAGAGCTTCTGCCGAGAGATACTTTATGCTGTCGTCGCCGGTGTGGCCGAAACTGGTGCCGGCGCCGTAGCGGCCGTATTGGACGACAGGGATGCCGACGGCCGCCAGGGGCGTTCCGTCGGAGCTCATGGGCCCCCTGGAGCAGCGGCAGTTCCGCTTCTTCTCGAAGAAGAGAAGGCGCATGGAAG
>JAFYIM010000152.1 GCA_017538635.1 bacterium | reverse complement strand
TGACTAAAACCCTGCTCGCCGTCGACGGCATGGCTTACGTTTTCCGCGCTTTTTACGCCGTTCCTTATATGTGCAGCCATACCGGAATACCAACGAACGCCGTTTACGGATTTCATAAATTATTGCAAAGCCTTGTCAATGAGATAGAGCCCGATCATCTCGTCGTAGCCTTTGACGTTGCCGAGCCTACTTTCCGCGACGAAGTCTTCAGCGACTACAAAGCTAATCGCCCGGAGGCTCCCGAAGAGCTTATTTCCCAAATCGATCTGGTCAAGGAATACTTGAGAGCTATGCGCATACCAATTCTGGAATGCCCGGGCTTCGAGGCGGACGATGTTCTGGCGACGGTCGCTGTGAAAGCCAAGGGAGCCGGTATTAAGGCTCTGATAGCGACAGGAGACAAAGATCTCTGCCAATTGGTGGATGACGACATATTTATTGTCAGGAGCAGCATGCGTGAAGTTGAGATCTTAGACAGGGGCGGCGTCATGCGCCATTACGGCGTCTGGCCCGAGCAGATCGTCGATTACCTTACTATCGTGGGGGATTCCGCGGACAATGTGCCAGGCGTCAAGGGCATTGGCCAGAAAGGAGCCAGGGACCTTCTCGAAGCCTACGGCACCCTTGACAACATCTACGCTTCCCTTGACAAGCTTTCCCTTTCCAACCAGAGAAAACTGGAGGAAGCCAAGGACCATATCGAGAGCACCCGCTTCCTCATCAAGATCAGATGCGACGCGCCGGTTAAAATTGAACTTAAGGACACCATGCGCTGCGAATGCGACTGCGGACTCGTGAATGAATTCTGCCGGAAATACGACTTCCAGTCCCTGCGCGCGCCGGAAGCAAAGAAAGTCGAGGCCAAATCTGAACCGCAACAGCAGGAGCTTTTCTAATGAAAAAAATAGGAATTACGGGCGGAATCGGCTGCGGCAAGAGTTTCGCCCTGGAAATAATAAAGGAAGCAGGATATCAGGCCATTGACGCCGACGATCTTACCAGAGAGCTCTGGCAGGACGGGAGCGTCGTAAGAAAGATTGGCTTGAAACTTCATGAGTACGGATATTTGAAAGAAGAATTCACCGCCCAGGCGGTGAGAGCGGTGGCCAGGAATGCTTTCAAAGACATGCAGGTCATAAACGCGCTTGAACGGGTCCTGCAGCCCATGATACTGGATAAGCTGACGCTTTGGATAAAAGAAAAGGAAAATGAAGGGGAGAAGGTCGTTTTTGTGATCGTTCCCTTGCTTTTCGAGTGCGGTCTGCAGTATCTATTCGACGAGACCGTCACCATAAACGTCGACAACGAAATTAGGGAACGCAGGCTGCAATTGTCGCGGCCGCTTTCCGCCACCGACATCAATTTGCGCTTCAACCGCCAGTGGGCCAATTGGGCCCGCTCGCATTATGCGAACCACACCATAGAGAACAACGGAACCAAGGAAGAATTCAAAGAGGCTATTAAAGCATTCTTAAGAGAAAAATTATGAACGGATATTACAAAGTATTGACCGGAGCCCCCGGACGCCCCAAACGCTACGCAACCAAAGAAGAGATCCCGAAAGAACTGACGGACCAGTATGAAGTGGTCTTCGTTCCCGAGGACGAAAAGAAAAGCCGATGGGAGGAAGCCGTCAAAAAGCACCCCATAGAATTCACGGAAGGCGAACCAATCGTAGGAGAAAAGCCCGGCGACGAAATGGTCGAAAGGCCTGCCAAGAAAAAAAGAGGGCGCAAGCCGAAAGCGTTGAAGGTAGTGGAAGAAGTGCCTTTCAATCCCCTTGACCCCACTGCGGAATTTACCGAGGGCGAGACTATTGAGAACGAAACTCCCTCCGAGGTGACCGTCGGACGCCCTATCCCCATCGTTGAAGCCAAGGATCAGACTTACTCAAGGCGCCACGGACACCGCCACCCCAAAGGCAAGAAAGAAGAGGGCGAAGTTCAGGATCAGACTCAAGAACAAGCCGCCGAAAAAGAACCTGAAACTCCGGCTGAATGTACGCCCGACGACGTCAACGTCGAGAGCGATCTGGTCAACATAGCCTTTCTTCTGAGGCAGACCAATGAGGAATTGAGGAATTTGGCCACTGCCAACGGAGTCAGGCGTGTTCCGGAACTTAGGCGACAGGATCTTATCTACGAGATAATGCGCACGGAATACGCCAAATTCGGCTTCCGTTTCGGCAAGGGCGTACTGGATATCCAGAAGTTCAACAACTACGGCTTTTTGAGGCGCAGCGACCGCAATTACCGCATCTGCGACGACGACGTCTATGTTTCGCCGACGCAGATCAGGCGTTTCCATCTTCAGAGAGGCGACACCATCTACGGCGTTTTCAGAAGGCCAAGGAACAATGAGAAGAGCGGTGCTGTAATAAAGGTTGCTGCGGTGAATCTCGACACGCCCGATTCCAAAGCGAACAAAACGCCGTTTGACGAACTGACCCCGCAATTTTCCGCGGAACGCTTCCTTATGGAATACAGGCCTGACGGAGTCTCGACAAGGATCATGGACCTTATTTCGCCGATTGGCAAAGGCCAGCGCGGGCTTATCGTCGCTCCGCCCAGAGCCGGAAAAACGCTTCTCCTGAGGGATATCGCCAATGCCATATCCAGCAACAACCCCAGCGCTGAACTCATCATGCTTCTTATAGACGAAAGACCTGAGGAAGTGACCGACATGCAGCGCTCCGTCAAGGGAGAAGTCATAAGCTCGACCTTCGACGAATCGGGAGACCGTCATCTGGCGGTGGCCGAAATGGTCTTAGAAAAGGCCAAGCGCCTCGTTGAGCATGGCAAGGACGTCATAATTCTTTTGGACAGCCTGACGAGACTGGCCAGAGCTTACAACAGCGGCCACAATCTGAGCGGCAAGACGCTTTCCGGCGGCATGGACGCCAACGCCCTGCAGAAGCCCAAACGCTTCTTCGGCTCGGCCAGAAGCTGCGAAGGCGGCGGAAGCCTGACGATCATCGCCACGGCGCTCATAGAGACCGGCAGCCGTATGGACGACCTCATCTACGAGGAGTTCAAAGGCACAGGAAACATGGAGTGCGTCCTGGACCGCCGCATCAGCGAAAAGCGCGTCTTCCCGGCCATTGACATCGACCGTTCCGGCACGAGGAAGGAAGAGCTGCTCTTCGACGCTGAGGAGCTTAAGAAAGTCTGGCTTCTGCGCAACATGCTCTCCGGCCTTTCTCCGCTCCAGAAGATCGAGCGCCTGATAGACCAAGTCAAGCTCACTTCCTCCAACGCGGAACTCTTAATGATGCTCAGGGAGCGCTGATCATGAACAAAACGGTAAAAAGCATTCTGAGCACCATCGCTCTTATTCTCCTGGCGCTGCTGCTGAAATCCAATACGATAGAGCTCTTCAAGATCCCGACCGGCAGCATGGAGCCGACCCTGTACGGCGCCAAAGAAATGGGCCGCGGTTTCGGCGACCATATTTTCGTTCTGCGCTGCGCCTACGGTTTCAACTGCAAGATAAAGATCCCGCTTATCGACTGGACGCTGCCTTTGCCAGACGGATATTGGATGCTGCCATTCATGCATCTTCCCGAGGTGGGGGACGTGGTGGTTTTCGAGCATCCTGCCAACCGTAACATCGACTACATCAAACGCTGCGCAGGAACTCCCGGCGACACGGTTCTTGTTAAAGACGGACATCTTTATGTGAACGGACAAATCGTCACCAATCGTCCGGCCACCGCGACGTATGTCAGATATACTTATGACGGTCTTTTCTCCAGACAGCTCAAAACGATAGGGGACGCTCTCCTTGACGTAGAACGCCGCACCGGCAACAAGGAGATCTACAGCGCCCTTTATATCGACGGCGTGCCTTTCCGTTCCATTAAGCCAGTGGAAGGAGAGCGCAACTACGTTATGGTAGGCGATAGGAAAGTCCATATCATAAAAGACGAGGTCACGCCTTCCGTGAAAGTCCCGGAAAACTGTTTCTTCATGCTGGGCGACAACTCCGCCCATTCCGCCGACAGCCGCTACTGGGGCTTCGCTCACCGCGACACCCTTAAAGGGCGCGCTCTTTGCGTCTATCTTCCCTTTAAACGAATTAGAGCTATTCACTGATCAATATGAAAACAGCCAGATTGATTTCGCTTGTTTTGGCCGCGCTCGTTTTGGCCGGCTGCGGAGTAACTTCCGAGGCCATCATTCCCGTGATTGGGGCCACTATCAACAAGCAGGAGACCGTCCGAGTCGCCATCAAGAGCAAGGTGAATTCCGTTGTGGTCAACATCTCGGGCGCCGGTTCTTACTACGACCAGACGAGCGGAACATACATGGGACGCTTTGCCAAAGTGGCGAACGCCAGGATCACAGTCGAAAACGGCTTTCTTGCCATAAACGGCAAGACCGGCCAGGGCAAATACCGCTCCTCCCGCATTATGATGGTGCCGGA
>JAFYIM010000151.1 GCA_017538635.1 bacterium | reverse complement strand
GCCTTCATCTGATCGCGGAAGACCTTGATCACCTGTTCCGGTTCGCCTTTGCGCAGCAGGCCGTGGTTCACGTGTACGCAGGTAAGCTGCTGACCGACGGCCTTGATTAGCAAAGCCGCCACCACGGAAGAATCCACGCCGCCGCTGAGGGCCAGCAGGACCTTTTTATCGCCGATCTGTGCCCTGGCTGCGGCGACCTGCTCGTCGATGAAAGCCTGCGCCAATTCCGGCGTAGTGATACGTTCCATGTTTTCCGGACGCTTGTTGTCTGCCATAAGTTTTACCCCTCTGTTTTATGATGACTGTTGTGATAAGAACGACCGATCTATCCGGCGCTATTCTCCTTCGGTCTCCGTTTCTTCGCCGGCGGCTTCCGTCTCGTCTTCTGCGGCTTCCTTGCCGTAATACTTAAAGTCCACGTTGCAGACGATATCGGCTTCTTCTTCGTACTTCTCCAGCAGACTGGTAAGATAGTTTTCCAGATTGGTTACGTAAGGCTTGGCGTCCTCAAACGAAGAAACGATATTGTTGAGACGGATGATGTGGTAGCCGTAACGGGTAAGTACCGGTTCCTGCGTGAAATCGCCCTCCGCGGCCAGGGAGAAGGCGCCGTCCGCGTATTCTTTGACGAAGGTGGCGGAACCGTCGATCATGTTGCCGTCGGCGTCGATCGGGTTATAGCTGGTGGTGGACTCGGCTGAATAGGCGGCGATCATGTCCTCGAAAGAAGCGCCGTCGTTGAGTTGCTGGATTATCTGGCAGGCCTGCTCGTAAGCGGCGGCCTTGGCCTCTTCGTCCTCCACGTCGCAGGTGATGAGGATGTGGGAAGTGCCGCGGTATTCCTTAGGATCGGCGTTAAACGCCGCTTCGGCGGCGGCAGCGGCAGCAGCCTGGGCGTCTTCCGAAGAGCCGATCTGGCTCAGGATGTTGTCAGTTTCGACGGTCCGATATTCGCCCAAAGGCAGGAAGTCCTTGATGAACTCGTTTTCATAGGTGATGCCGAATTCCTCAGAGGCGACCTGACGGATCAGCGCGGCTTCCACGCAGTGCTTCCAGGAATACTGTTCCAGATCAGCCATGAAGGTGGGCATGAAGGTGTCGATCGTGTCCTGATCGCTGAGGTTGATGCCGTAATTGTCGCCGTAGTAAGTATAGTAGGAATCGAAATAATCGGACAGGTAATGCTCGTATTCGCTCTGATAGATATCGACGCCGTTGACGGAGCCGACGACCGCATCCTTCTGTCCCGCTGCGTTGCAGGCCGCCAAAGACACGACCAGGACGGCCAAAGTGATGATGAACAATGTCTTTTTCATGTTTTCCCTTTCTGATCCAAAGATTATTTAATAAAACTGTAAACGTGTTAACTAGCTATTTATTATAGCACGGAGCAGCCTGCTTTGAAAGTGTTTTCGCTATGAATTTTCCCTGACGGGTTCCTTATCGAAAACGATCTTTTCCAGCTCGCAAAGGATACGCAGGATAAGCCCTTCCCGTCCGGCGTCGGAACGGATATCGCCGGACCTGACCATGATGGAAAAGCCTTTTCTGTCGGAAAACAGCAGCCGCTTTTCCCATTTAGTCATCAGGTCTAGCAGGTGCTCGCCTCTGACCGGGTGACCATCGGCGAACTTCAGTTCCACTGCGCCGCCGGGTTTTTGTTTGATGCTCTCCACTGACAGCCGGCGGGCCGGGACGCGGATGCGGCCGATATCCAGCATATTCTCTACCTGGGCAGGCAGCTGACCGTAGCGGTCCGCCAGTTCGGCGGCCAGGTCGTCGATCTCAGCCAAAGACTCGCAGGCAGCCAGGCGCTTGTAGAACTCGACTTTGAGCACGGAATCCGGAACGAAGCTGTCCGGGATATATGCGTTGACGTCCAAGTCGATCTGGGTGGACACCTCTGCCGCCGGCTTTTCCACTCCCCGGGCCCGCTCCATTTCTTCGGC
>JAFYIM010000150.1 GCA_017538635.1 bacterium | reverse complement strand
TACTGTCTAGTTACTGTCTAGTTACTGTCTAGTTACTGTCTAGTTACTGTCTAGTTACTGTCTAGTTACTGTCTAGATCCGTCTAGATCCGTCTAGATCCGTCTAGATCCGTCTAGATCCTTTAAGCACCGTTAAGCACCGTTAAGCGTTTTGCTTAAAAGCCGATGGTCGAAGAAGTTAATACTTTACTTTTTAGCAGTCGGTTTAAAAGCTCATTTAAAAGCTCATTTAAAAGCTCAAAATCCTATTTTTAGCCGCTTTTAGACATCTTATCTTCGCAAAGGTTCGCAAATTAATCCGAACTTTTAAGAACTTTTAAGAACTTTTAAGTTTTAGGCTTTTCTGCCTGGACTACTTCGTAAGTTCGATTTGGGTTGCGTTGGGCTCCTTTAGCAATAACAAGCCCCAATTTTATTAGATGATTAATTCTTAAAATAATTGTTGGTATAGACTTCCCGATATGATCAGATAATTTTGCACGCTCAGATGGACCGTGAATAATTAAATAAGCTATTCAAAAAACGCTACTGCTGGCGCTATACTTTGGATTGAAAAAACGAAATGACCAAATTCAACCCTAATTTGGTCATTATACTATCCAAATTAAGGTCGAATTTGGTTATTAGGAAAACCAAGCTCAAAAAGCTTTTCGCGAATAAAGTTCTGAAAATATAAAGTGATATTTTAGATTATCAGAAAATTCGGCGAGGGTAATTTTATGGTTATAGTTTTTGTTAGCAATATTATAACTTGAAATTATGGGCCTATTGTCTTTGAACATGATTTCTGATAAAATAAAGTTAGACTTTAAAAAATAGGAAAAACTATGTACATTAAAAGACATTTGGAAGAACAGATCAAAAGCGCTTCTAGGGGTTATCCCGTGGTCATGGTCTGCGGACAAAGGCAGGTGGGGAAATCCACCATGCTTTATCACATAAAGGAAAACGAAAGGAAGTATGTTACGCTTGACGATCGCAATGCAAAGATGCTTGCGGAAAAAGACCCCGCGCTTTTTCTTGAGAATTACGGGACGCCTGTTTTGATAGACGAGATCCAACGCGCTCCGGGATTGCTTTTGGAAATAAAGCGTTTTGTGGATGAACGGGCGCTTAAGGGCGAAAACTGCAACGGGCTTTTCTGGCTTACCGGCTCGCAGCGCTTCCGTATGATGAAAGGCGTTTCCGAAACTTTATCCGGACGCATAGCCGTTTTTGAAATGGCGGGGCTTTCCGCAAGAGAGATCGAGGGCAGAGAGGCTTGCCTGTTCTCTCCGGATCTTGAGGCTCTTAAAGTTCAAGCAAAACACGCGCCTTTCGCGAACGTCCTTAAAACGTTCGAGGATATTTTCACCGGTTCAATGCCGAAAATCATAAGCGAAAAAGTTGACAGGGAGCGCTATTATCAGAACTATGTCAATACTTATTTGGAGAGAGATATCCGCGATCTGGCCCAGGTTGGGAATCTCGATCGCTTTTATGAGTTCCTTGTCTATATGGCTGCCCGTACGGCCCAGCAGCTAAATTTCAACGACATTGCCAAAAACATTGGAGTTTCCGCGCCAACAGCAAAGCATTGGGTCTCCATCTTGGAAAGTTCCGGAGTGCTTTACCTGTTGAGGCCTTATTCCGGCAACCTTACTAAACGCTTGACCAAATCGCCAAAAGCATATTTCACAGACACAGGGCTAGCTGCCTATCTGTGCCGCTGGCCTGATTATAAAACGCTTGAAGAAGGGCCTATGAACGGCGCTTTTTTCGAGACCTATGTAGTGTCTGAAATTTTAAAAAGCTGTTACAACGCCGGAATAGAGCCGAATATATATTACTATCGCGATTCTGACAAGAACGAGATAGATTTGATCTTTGTTCAGGGCGACAAGCTTTATCCGGCAGAGATCAAGAAGGCAAAATCTCCTGATAACGCCGATAAGAGTTTTCGCCAGTTGAAAGGGG
>JAFYIM010000149.1 GCA_017538635.1 bacterium | reverse complement strand
TTTGGCAGCGTCTCTATGACCGCTTCCGACTTTTCCGGGAAGACCTGGAAAGTTCTGAGGTCGCGGCAATTCACGCCGATTATTTTCGCGCCGAGGTCAACGAGGCGCCGCGCCTCAAGTTTGTCGTGCGCTTCACAAAGCGCTTCCATGCCCAGTTCGTGCGTGAACTTAAAGAGCTCTTTAAGGAGCGCGTCGTCATGTAAAAGCGAGGCGATGAGCAGAATGGCGTCGGCGCCGGCCGCCGCGGCCTCCAGGACCTGGTAGCGGTCGAAGATGAAATCCTTCCTCAGAACGGGAAGAGAAGTTTCCCTGCGGACCGTTTTCAGAATGTCCATGGAGCCGAGGAAGTAGTTCTCCTCCGTCAGGACGGAGATGGCCGCCGCGCCGTTGGCACTGTAGGTTTTCGCTAAGCCAACTGGATCGAGATCGGCTTTGATTATTCCTTTGCTGGGGGAGGCTTTCTTTATTTCCGCGATGACGGAGACGCCCTCTTTTTTCAGAGCAGCGTAAAGCGAAAGCGGCAATTTGTCCCGCTTCTCTATCGCTTTTATTAATTCCGCTTCGGGAAGCGCAGTCTTTTTCGCCTTGAGGTCGGCGGCCGACTTTGAGGCTATTTCCAAAAGAATGTCACGCATTTTTGCTGGCGGTAATAAGTTCGTCGAGTTTCTGTCTGGCATAGCCTTTGTCTATGGATTCTTCCGCCATTTTGACGCCTTCTTGAATATCTTTGGCGAGGCCGTAAATGTAGATGGCCGCGCCGGAATTGATGAGCGTCACGGCTCTGTTGGCGCCGCGATCCCTGCCTTCCAGGACGTCGAGAAGGATCTTAGCGTTCTCATCAGGAGTGCCGCCGCCTATTTCTCCGCCCTCGAAACCATCGAGATACAAGGAAGGCTCGAGGTCGTAAGTAGTGACGAGTCCGTCCTTCAGTTCAGAGACGCGGGTTGGAACGTTGCAGCTGATCTCGTCCATGCCGTCCTCAGAGTGCACGACCATGGCGCGTTTCACGCCGAGCTCCTTTAGCGCTCCGGCTACCAATTCCGTAATGGCGCCGTTGTAAACGCCCGTCAGCTGCGTGGTCGCGCCGGCCGGGTTCGTAAGGGGGCCTATCATGTTGAAGATCGTTCTGACGCCCAGGGCCTTTCTCAAGGGCGCCACGTTGCCCAAGATCGGGTGCATCTTCTGGGCGAAAAGGAAGCCGATCCGGTTCTCGCGGATGCTTTCCTCCATGTTTTCCGGAGCCGTTTCAAGATTGAAGCCCAGGGCCTGCAGCACGTCAGCCGCGCCGCATTTAGATGAGACGGAGCGGTTGCCGTGCTTGGCGACGATGACGCCGGCGCCGGCCGCCACGAAAGAGGAGGTCGTCGAAATGTTGAAGGAGTACGATTCGTCGCCGCCCGTGCCCACGATGTCCATGACTTCCGCGGCGCCCGTGTCGATGAACTGCCCTTTGCGTCTAAGGAAGCGCGCCGCGCCGGTCAGCTCTTCGACCGTCTCGCCCTTGGCTCTCAAAGCGATGAGGAAGGCCGCCATCTGGGCGTCACTTTCCGTTTTGGAAGCCAGTTTAGAGAGGATCTCCTCCATTTCCTCGGCGCTGAAATTCTCTTTCGCCAAGGCCTTGTTTATTTCTTTGTTCAGCATAATTTATTTCTCCTTTTTTGTGATTTCCAAAAAGTTTTTCAGTTGGCGCTTGCCGGTCGTCGTCAGGATCGACTCCGGGTGATACTGGATGCCGAAAATAGGTTTAGTCTTGTGGCGGATGCCCATGATCTCGCCGTCGTCGCTTTCGGCCGTTATTTCCAGGCACTCCGGAAGAGTTTCCCTCTTTATGACCAGGGAGTGGTATCTGACGACTTTCGTCTGCTGCGGGATTCCCTGGAAGAGGTCAAGCCCGTTGTGCGTGATAGGGGAAAGCTTTCCGTGCATCAAGCGCTTGGCCCGCACTATCTCGCCGCCGTAGCAGTAGCCGATGGCCTGGTGGCCTAAGCAGACGCCCAGCGTCGGAAGGTCGCCTAGCATTGGGATGAGTCTCGGCATGATGCCGGCCGCTTCCGGGCGCCCGGGGCCGGGGGAGAGCACGAGGCCAGATAAACCGGAATTCAAAACTTCTTCGGGCGTCACTTCGTCGTTGCGCTTCACCACCACCTCTTCGCCCAGCATCTCTATATACTGCGCCAGATTGTAGGTGAAGGAATCGTAGTTGTCAAGAATAAAGATCATAATTTCTCCTTAGAGGGAAAGCCCCTCTGAAACGAAGCGCAAGGCTTTCATGATCGCCCCGGCCTTGTTCAGCGTTTCTTTATATTCGTTTTCCGGCACGGAATCGGCCACCACGCCGGCGCCCACTCCGAAGGAGAGCGTTCCGCCTTTAATTTCCAGCGTTCTTATCGTGATGGCGAGGTCCATGTTGCCCGTCGAGCTGAAGTAGCCGACCGCGCCGCCGTAGGCGCCTCTTCTTTCCGGCTCGAGCTCGGAAATGATCTCCATCGCGCGGATCTTGGGCGCGCCCGAGAGAGTGCCGGCCGGGAACGAGCTGGCGACCAGGTCGAAGGCGTCGTACTCCGGCTTCAGTTCCGCCTCGATGTTGGAGACGAGATGCATGACGTGGGAGTAGCGCTCGACTTGCATGAAGCTCTTCACCTGCACGCTGCCAGGCATGGCGAGGCGGCCGAGGTCGTTTCTGCCAAGGTCAACCAGCATTAAGTGCTCGGCGCGCTCCTTTTCGTCTTTCAGAAGTTCGTCCGCCAAAAGTGTGTCTTCCTTTTGATCAGCTCCTCTGGGCCTCGTGCCGGCGATCGGGCGGATGGCCGCCGTGCCGTTCTCCAGTTTCACCATCGTTTCCGGGGAGGAGCCTATAAGGATGCGGTCGCCATTCTTAATGAAGAAAAGGTAAGGCGAAGGATTGATGAGGCGCAGCGCGCGGTAGATCTGGAAACTGTTCTTCGGGGCGGGAGCGGAGAATTTCTGGGCCGGCACGACCTGGATCACTTCGCCTGCCGCGATCAGCTCTTTCGCTTTCTCGACGGCCTCGCAGTAGTCCTCTTTCGTCATGTTGCTTTTAAGCTTGATCTCGTCGGATCTGGAAATTTCCGGCTCCAGTTCGGAAGGGGGCAAAGGCGCCGTCATGCGCTCCCTGATCGCGGTTATCCTTTCCTTAGCGTATCTGTAGGCGCTTTCATGGTCCTTGTGATCGTTCTTCCTGACGGAGACGACGATCATGACGGTGTGCTTCATGGTGTCGAAAACGATCATCTCCCTCGTCAGCATGAAGAGCGCTTCCGGCCGGTCTTCCTTTTTTTCGCGCAAAGGTATTTTTTCGAATTCTCCGACGATCTCATAGTCGAGGCTGCCGACCGCGCCGCCGAAAAGGGGAGGAAGGCCGGGATAAGTCAGAGCCTTGGCTTCCTTCATTAGCTCGCGCAGCGCAAAGAAGCCTTTGCCTTTTTCGCCCAAAGCCTCTTTGGGTTTCCCGGGCGCGGAAAGGTAAGCCTGCCCGTCTTCCACGGTGAAGATCCCGTAAGGGTTCACGCCTATAATGGAGTAGCGCCCGAAGCGCTCGCCGCCTTCCACGGATTCCAATAGGAAGACGTGCTTTTCTTCCGCGAAGCGTCTAAGTACCGAGACCGGCGTCTCCAGATCGGCCAAAAACTCCCGGTAAACCGGAATAAACTCACTCCCGGTTCCCATCTTTGCGAATTCATCTAAA
>JAFYIM010000148.1 GCA_017538635.1 bacterium | reverse complement strand
CTCAGCAGTTTTGAAGACGCGCTGCGCATGGCAGGCATACAGGCTTGCAACCTAGTCACGGTTTCAAGCATTCTTCCGCCCCGCTGCAAGATCATTCCCTGGCACAAGGGCATTGCTTTGCTTAATCCCGGAGAGATAACCTTCACCGTCATGGCAAGGATCGACACCAACGAGCCCGGGCGTCAGTTCGTCGCTTCAGTTGGCTTGGCTCAGCCCGCCGACGGCAACCATTACGGTTACCTTTCAGAACATCACACCTACGGCGAAACGGACGAGACGGCCGGAGAATACGCCGAGGATCTGGCGGCCACCATGCTCGCCACGACTTTGGGCGTGGACATGGATCCGGACGCCGACTGGGACGAAAGGAAAGAGATGTACCGCATGAGCGGACGTTTTGTGAGGACCACGAACATAACGCAGTCCGCCAGGGGCGACAAGAACGGCCTTTGGAAGACGGTCGTCGCCGCGGCTGTTTTCATCGAGTAATATTACTGTTCGATCCTGAGATTCTTTCTCAGGAAAGTCGGCCTGTCGTAGTTTATGCCCTCGAAGTAAGCGGGGGCTGTTCCCTTGAAGTAGCCTTCGTCCGCCGCCAAGAATCCCATTTCGACCTGGTCTCCCGGACCGGCGTCGGTCATCTCAGTCTGGAACACCGGCGCGGAAACCTCTTTAGGATCGTTCATACCGGTGGCGAACATTATGACTTTTACTTTCTCAAGTTCGTTGTTGACATAAAGGCCGTTGAAGACTTCCGTCTGGTAGCCAATTTCGTTTTGCAAGGTCGTCCTGGCGTCCTTTATCTGCTTGTAGGATATGGTGCCGTTGCCCATGATGACGAGCGCCATCTTGGAAGCGTCTTTTAGGGAATAGTCGCCGTACGACATGTTCTTCGGCGAACGCGCAAGGCTTATGGCGACCGAGACGGCCTGCTCGCCGTCCGCTTCGCCGATCCCTATCATGGCGTTGCCGGGAGTGGAGGCCACGCTTAAGAATTCGCTGAAATCGAGGCTCACGGTGCTGGCCGAGCTGGTTATGACCTTTATCATCTCAAGCAGAGAGATGACGTTCCTGTCGGTGGCTCTCAAAACGTCCAGGAAGGGCACGTTTTCATCCTCAATGCCGACGCCGTTCTGTACGGGCAGCACCACAGGCACCACTTCCTTGATGTTTTTCAAAGCGGTTTTTGCGGCTTCCTGTTTTTTCTGATCGTCGTAATAGAAGGGGAGAGTGACGGAGGCCATCACGACGCAGCCCGGATTCCCGGCTGCCGCCTGGGCGATGACGCCCGTGGCGCCGGAGCCTGTTCCGCCGCTCAATCCCGCGCAAAGGATGGCAATGTCCACGCCCTGGATCATCGATTTGATCTCGTTGATGCTCTTCTGCGCGGCTTCAGCGCCTTTCATGGGGTCTTTGGCCGTGCCTATGCCGCTTGAACCGATCTGCACCTTGTGGGAGACGGACTGGTTGGCGAGGCTTATGAAGTCGGTGTCGACTCCGTAAAACTCAAAATTGTCGCCCAGTTTTCCGGCGTATTCCTTTTCGATGTTGGAAACGGTGTTGCAGCCGCAGCCGCCCACGCCGATCACTTTTATCAAAAGTTTGTTGTCTTTCATAGCAGATTGAAGAATTTGAATTTGAAGATCCCGGATGAGTCTTTTTGGGAGGAATAGAGGTCTTCCTTTGCGGCGTAGACCAGCATGCCGAGAATAGTGGAGGAACCGGCGTCGGTCTGGAATTTGTTGCCGTAGTAGGGAGAGAAGAGACGGCCGGTCTCAAGAGGATTCGAATCGTCGGCTTCCGCGGGAATTATCGGATAGGCGTTGCGGACCTCCAGAGTGGAGAATTCGCGGCGCATGTAGCTTATGAAGCTGGATCTGGCGGCGTTGCCGGTAAGGAATATCCCGCCCTGGATCTGGCTCAGCATGCCGTTCTGCTTGATCTGGTCGGCTATGTAGCGGACAGTCTCCTCGGTCCTGGCCTGGACTATGGTGTCGACCGAGCGTGTTTTGTAGAGTTTGCCGCCGACTCTGACTTCCGTTTCGTTTTTGTCATACTGGCATTTAAGCTCCTCAGCCGCTTTGAAGGGCATGTTGAGGCCAAGGGCCAGGTCGTTGGTTATATGGTCGCCTCCGACCGGGAAGCTTCCTATGAACTGTACGATGCCGTTTTTCCAGAAGGCGAAGTCGGTGCTGCCGGCGCCGGCGTTTATAACAAGCGATCCGATCTGTCTTTGTTCGGGAGTCAAAACGGAATAGCCGTCAGCCACCACGTCGAAGCAGAAGATATCAACCGTGTGCCCGGCGCTGTTGAGCGTTCCCGCGATCTTGTCCAAAGCGGCTGAATCGCCCAGGATGCCGAAACCTTTGGCTCCCACCTTTTCGCCTTTCATTTCCAGAAGGCTGGCCTGGCTTGTTTCCCTTACGCTGTCGACGTTGTATTCGGTGACGTAGATGTGAATGGGTTTGCGGTCCTTGTGTGTGAAGCGATCTTCGAAGGCGGCGTCGATCTCGAAAAGGAGCTTTTCGCCGATCTTGCCGTCCTTTGAGTTGTTGGAGGCGCAAGTTACGTCCTGTTCGCCGGAGATTATCGATCCGGTCACGCTGGCCGCCACTTCCTCCATGCGGAAGGCAAGGCGGGCCTTGACGTCGTTTTCGGCGGCCAGGACGGCTTTTTTCACCGCTTCCTGCGCCGCGTTGGCATCCTCGATGTGGCCTTTGATTATGCCTTCGCTGGAAGCGGTCCCGTAACCGATCACTTCAAGGGATCCGTCTTCAAGCAGCCTGCCGATGGCCGCCCTGATAGTCTGTGACCCAAGGTCGATTGCTGAATAGATCTTTTCTTTTGCCATAGCTCAGAGATATTTGCAAACTACCGCCACGTCTTCGTAGCGGGCGTCGATTTTAGAGGCTCCGCGGCCGTTTTCGCG
>JAFYIM010000147.1 GCA_017538635.1 bacterium | reverse complement strand
CGCGTGAACAGTCACCCCTGCTGCCTTAAATAAATGTTCGTTTACCTTGACAACAACGCCACCACAGGCGTGGCAAAAGAAGTGCTGGAGACCATGCTCCCCTTTTTGCAGGAGGAGTACGGCAATCCTTCCAGCATGTACGAATTCGCGAGAAAACCGATAAAGGCCGTAGAGAAGGCCAGACGCCAGGTCGCTGAATTCCTGGGCGCCGCCTACGAGGACGAGATCATCTTCACGAGCTGCGGCTCGGAATCCGACAGCACCGCCATTTTGGGCTCTCTGCAGGCCCAAATCCCCCCCTCCCAGGGCGGCAGGAATGAAGTTATCGTGTCCGACGTGGAACACCCTGCCGTTTTCAATCTGAGAAAGCACCTGGAGAGGATGGGATATACGGTCAGGGTCCTGCCGGTCAACAAAAACGGCCTGGTGGAAGTTGAATCGCTAAGCAAAGTCATCAGCGAAAAGACGGCCCTTGTCAGCGTCATGTACGCCAACAACGAGACCGGCTGCATAATGCCGATCGCCGAACTGACTGAGATCGCGCATAAACATGGCGCTCTTATGCACACAGACGCGGTCCAAGCTGCCGGCAAAATAAAACTCGATGTCCAGAGTATCAACGTCGATATGCTCGGCATCTCCGGCCACAAGATCCATGCGCCCAAAGGCGTCGGCGCGCTTTATCTGAAGAGAGGAACATCCTTCCGCCCCTTCCTGGCGGGCGGGCACCAGGAACGCGGCCGCAGGGCCGGCACCGAAAACGTCGCCTCCATCGCGGGGCTTGGCAAAGCCTGCGAGATGGCTGGCGAATCCTTGGAATACGAACAGACCGAGATCAGAAGGCTGAGAGACAAACTGGAAGCAGGCCTTCTTACTATCCCCTACTCTTACCTGAACGGCGACAGGGAAAAACGCACGCCCAACACCACGAACATCTCCTTTGAGTTCATTGAGGGCGAAGCCATTCTGCTTTCCATGAGCGACAAAGGAATATGCGCTTCCACCGGCTCAGCCTGCTCCAGCGAATCCTTGGAGCCTTCGCACGTGCTTCTGGCGCAGGGATTGCCGGCAAAATTGGCGCACTCCGCCGTGCGCTTCAGCTTAAGCCGCTACACAAAGGAAGAAGAGATCGACTACGTGATTTACGAGATGCCGAAAATAATAGAAAGGATCCGCGCGATGTCTCCTTTCTGGCACGGGAATTAACCGACCAGCTCCTCAAAAAGAGCCTTCACGGAGAACTTCTTCGCGGCCAGCGCGAGGATAAAGTAGACCGCCGCGCCGATCAACCCAAGGATCGGCAGTTTCACAAGGCTTCCCACATTCAGGAAATTCATTCCCAACAAGACCGCCGCGAACATGACGACTGAAAAAGCGGCGCATTTACCGGCGAAGCCGAGGTCCAGGAATCTCAAGGGAGAAAAGCCGTAGCTTTTCACTCTCCAAGAGCAAAGGGAAAGCAGAAGCACGTAGGAAAGCAAACTCGCCAAAGCCGTGCACCACATGCCAAGCGACTTCGTGAAGAGCGCGTTGATAACGAGGCAGAAGAGCGCGGAAGTGAAATTGGCGAAGAACAAGAAGCGGCTGTGCCCCTTCAGGAAGATCACATTGTGATAAAAAGCGTTCACCTGGCTGATCAGCGCAGCCAGCAAAGGAAGCAGGAAGAAAGCGTAGGAAACGTTGAACTCCGCTCTTCCCGTTATCGCGTCCAAAATAACGTCGTGCGTCGCCAGCAGCCCCATGAAAAGAGGCAGCGCCAGGAAAAAGTAAAGTCTCGCAAAACGCCGGCAGATAATTACGACCGTCTCCTTGCCTTTCTTGCTGACGGCTTCCGCCAGAACGGGCAGAAGCGTGTAGGCTATAGGCAAGCCAAGATACTGGATAAGCATGGCGATCTTCAAGGAAGCGTCGTAGCGTCCGACTTCGCCGGCTCCCGTCTGGAAGCCTAAGATGACTTTGCCGCCCGTTCCGAAGAGCCAGGTGGAAAGGCCGAACATCATGAGAGGCGCGCCGAAAACCAACATGCCCTTGAGAGCCGGGAGCGCCGGGCCGTCTTTAGGCATGGCGAATTCTTCGTCTCCCTCCGCGATCGTATCCTCGTTTTTTCTCCCAAACTCCAGACACGCGAAAAGAAGGTAGAGGAAAACGACGTAGGCCGCTTTGACGGCGAGGGTGAGCCTGATTATCTTCGCAAGGTCATAGCCCGCTTTGGAAGCGTAAAGATAAACCAGAAGAATCGCCACCGTGTAGATCATCCTGACGAAAGAGTGCAGATCGATCCTGAGTCTGGCGCGGTAGCTGCCGTCCAACAGCAGTTCCAGGGCGTTCAGAAGTATCAAGGGCAGCGCGGCCATAAGGCACTCCGCCGCTACCGGCGTCTTAATGACCTTTTCCGCAATGACGGGGTCAAGAAAGCGCATGACAAACGTCAGAAAGAGCCCCAGAACGACGATAAGCGAAGAGGCCAAAAGGAAAAGCTTGCGAACGTAAGAGCTTTTGTGCGAGCCGCCCAGGTAACGAATGACGGACTGGCTCAGGCCGAGCCCGGTAAGGATGACGGCCACGGAATAGATCTGTTCGATAAGCCCCCAGGTCCCGAAGATCTCGGTGCCGAAAGCCCCGCCCAAAATATTAATGAGCAGAAATCCCCTGACGAAATCAAGGATGTCGGAAACGCCTCTCGTTAGGACGAAAAAATACTCCTTTTTCTTTTCCATCAGAGTTTCTGCTGGTATCCCCAGTTCAAAAGATTTTTGACCGCGTCGTCCCTCTCCTTCTTGGAGGGAGCGCCGATGACGACCAGGATCATTCTTCTGTCGTTCCTTAAGCAAGTCGCCGTCACGCAGAAGCCGGCCTGGGCGTAGAAACCCGTCTTCAAACCGTCCACGCCCTGGCAGCGGCCGATAAGACCGTTGCGGTTGCTGAGCTGGAATTTCCCGTCCCTGAAAGTGTCGAGCCTGGTGCTGGTCCACTCCAGAAGCTTAGGATACTTGAGAAGCTCCCTGGCCAGCATCGCCATGTCAAGCGCGGAGGACTTGTTGTTGGCGCCTTTCTGGGGAAGCCCGTGCGGATTATAAAATTTCGTTGCCTTCATGCCGAGCTGACCGGCCCTTTTGTTCATCATGGCGACAAAGTCGTCGACGCTGCCGCCCAAGGTCTCCGCCACGGCGAAAGCCGCGTCGTTGGCGCTCATGATCATGACGCACTTCAGAAGTTCGCCAAGGGTGAACCTTTCCTTTTCCGCCAGATAGACCTGGCTTCCGCCTATTTTGGAAGCCGCGGCGGAAACGGAGACCATGCCGTCAAGTTTGGCCTCTCCCCTCTCGTCCGCTTCCAGGGCCAGAAGCGCCGTCATCATCTTCGTCATGGAGGCGATCTCATAAGGATCGTTCTCGTTCTTGGCCCAAAGGATGTCGCCCTTGGTGGCGTCAACAAGTATCCCGCCTTTAATATTGTCCAGGCCCTTCACCACAGCGCCTCTTTTGACTTTGTTGATGTTCCAGACTTTGGCGAGAGGCTTAACTTTCGGCTTCTCCTTCGCGGGCAGCTCCGGGACTTCTATAGCCGCAAGCTCCTCCATAGGCGTCAATTCTTTTTCCGGCTCCTTTTTGCCCTTTGACATGTCAGGCCAGAAAGCTACGAAGAAAAGCGCGATGGCGGTCACCAAGAAAAGCAAAAGATACTTATATTTTCCCATGGAGTTCTTCCTTTAACTGTGCGAGTCCGCGATAAAGGACGGCCTCTATGCCGACCGCTTTCGCGCCCTCAACGTTCTCAAGTCTGTCGTCTATCAGAAGGCAGTTTTCAGCCTTTTCCTTAACAATATCTAGCGCCCTTTCATAAAACTCGCGGTGCGGCTTCAGGGCGTGGACCTCGTAGGAAGGGATCCAGCCGTCCATGAAGAGAAGTTCCGGAGCTTTTTCCTTCACGAATTCCAAGTGCTCCGCGTTCGTGTTGGAAAGCACGTAGGAGGGATATTTCTCATGAAGGCTGCGGGCGAAAGCGGCCGTTTCGCCGGGCAGACCGAAAATATCGTTCCAGGCCAGGCGAAATTTATCTCTGTCCAAATTAATTTCCAGTTCCTTTTCCACCGCGTCCTTGAGGTCGTCGAAAGAGCAAAGCCCTTTTTCAAAATCATCCAGAGGTTTGGCGAGCTTTTTCTGCAGGGAATTCCGGCGCCAGAACAGGGAAAGCGTTTTCCCAAGCGGCAGGAGACTGAGGAAATTGCGCCAGAGCCGGTCATGCGAGAATGGGATCAAAACGCCGCCCAGGTCCCAGAGTATAACTTTCACTTCCGCCATCTTCTCCCGTCCAAACCTTCTTTTAAAGGCGCGCCCATGAGATACCAGAAAAACAAGCCGGCGTAAAGTTTCGTTTTGGACTTGATCTTATCACTTAGTCCCAAAGTCAAAAGCGTCATCAAAGAATAAGCCAAAAGATTTATTAACGTTCTCAAAAAGACGCCGATGATCAGAGCAAAGAGCGCGATCTTCCCGTAACGCAACCTGAAGAAAAGCATCCTGGAAATATGGAATTCGATCCTGGCTTTAAGGGGAACTTTGTTGGCGGAGCGTCCCTGGAGATGCGTGGCTTTGACGCTTGGGAAATGCACGACCTTGAAGCCATGATCCCTCATCCTGCAGCACCACTCCGTCTCCTCGAAGAAGAAGAAAAAGCGCTCGTCCATTAGCCCGGCTTTTGCGACAGCCTCGCCACTGACAAGCATGGCCGCGCCGAGAAGACTCTCGACTTCCAGGGGGTTTTCTCCAGCCGGATGGGACTTCCTGTAGCGCTTCTGGAAAAGCGAACGGTTGATGAGTTCGCTTGCCAAAGTCGGAACAGGACCGTAGGAGAACTGAGGACTTCCGTCCTCCCTTACGAAGTTCACGCTTCCAAGACCGAAGTCTTTTATCTTTCCGGCTTCTTCCAGTAGATCTTTCAAAAAATCCGGCGGCAGAATCAGGTCGGAGTTCAGAAGAAGGAAGTAATCGTATCCAACCCTTGCCAAAACTTTATTGAAAGCGCCGGCAAAACCAAGATTCTCAGGAAGCAGCAAAAGCTCCGCCTCCCCTTTCATTTCGGCTAACCTTTCCTTTTCGCCGGCAGATGTGGAGGCGTTGTCTATGATGACAAGGTCAAAGTCAACTCCCCTTCCGGCAGCCTTAAGGGACTCCAACGCGCCCCGGAGCTCTTCCGAGGTGTTGTAGTTAAGGAAAGCCAAAAGGATCTTGGCGCTCATGTTATCAGCGGTCGGAGAAGGAATGATAGTTGGGGGCTTCCTTGCTTATCCTGATGTCGTGCGGATGCGCTTCCCTGATACCGGAGGCGGTAATGCGGCGGAAGATGCCGTTGTGCCTGAGTTCCTCGATATTGCGGCAGCCGTTGTAGCCAAGGGAGGATCTCAAGCCGCCAGCAAACTGGGTAAGCACGTCGCCGACGTGGCCGGCGTACGGAACCATGCCCTCGATGCCTTCCGGCACGAGCTTATCGGTGGAAACGTCCTGCTGGCTGTAGCGCTCGCGGCTGGATTTCGAATCGAGCATGGCGCCTAAGCTGCCCATGCCGCGGTAAACCACGAAACGGCGGCCCTGGTGGATGATCTTTTCGCCCGGGCTCTCTTCCGTGCCGGCCAAAGTGGAACCCATCATGATGCAGCTCGCGCCGGCCACTATGGCTTTCGCCACGTCGCCGGAATGCCTGATGCCGCCGTCGCTGATGATCGGGATCTCGTCGCCGACGCCCTGCGTCGCTTCATAGACCGCGGTGATCTGCGGGATGCCGACGCCGGTGATGACGCGCGTCGTGCAGATGGAACCCGGGCCGATGCCGACTTTAACGGCGTCCGCGCCAGCTTCCAGCAAAGCTTTCGCGCCTTCCCTGGTCGCGACGTTGCCGGCTATGACGTCCACTTCGGAATAATTCTTCTTCATGTATTTGACCATCTCGATGACGCCCTTAGAGTGAGCGTGCGCCGTATCGACAACGATGACGTCCACGCCGACCGCCGCGAGTTTCTCTACACGCTCGAAATCGTTGGTGCCGCAGGCCGCCGCGCAGAGGAGCCGGTGCTTCTTGTCACGGGAAACGAAGGGCTCGATGCCTTTCACAATGTTCCTGACGTCGGTGTAGCTGTAAAGGCCTACTAATTTTCCGTCCTCGACGATCGGGAGTTTGCCGACTTTGTTGCGGCTCATGATAGCGTAGGCTTCGTCGATGGTGGTGGTCCTCGGCGCCGTGATAAGCTTCTTGGTCATCACTTCGGAAAGCTTCACGTTCGTTGACTCAAGGTATCTGAGATCCCTGGAAGTCAGGATGCCCGTCAGCTTGCCCTGGGAGTTGGTGATGGGGAAACCGTGGAAGCTGTAGCCCTTTTCATTGGCGATCTTCAACAGCTCGTCCACCGTCAGGTCTTCCTGGAAAATGACCGGCTCGTTGATAAGACCGTTCAGGTAGTGCTTCACCTTCTGGACTTCCGCAGCCTGAAGAACAGGGTTCAGGGCTCTGTGGATAACGCCGATGCCGCCGCTTCTGGCCATCTCTATGGCCATCTCGGATTCCGTCACCGTGTCCATGGCGGCGGAGATGAAGGGAATGTTCAAAGTGATGTTCCTGGTCAGCCTCGTCTGCAGGCTTGTCTGCGAAGGCAGGAAGTCCGCGTACTGGGTGATGAGCGTCACATCGTCGAAGGTCAGGGCGGTGAAGCCGGCTTCCTTCATGAATTCATCGACTTTAGGGTTTATCATATCTATATCCTCTGGATTGTTTACTGTTTTTTTGCTAGGGCTTTGGCCGCGATGTCATGGCGGTAATGGGCGCCCTCGAAGGAGATCATATCAACACCTTTGTAGGCGGCCTCGCAGGCATCTTTGATGCTGTTGCCCAAAGAAGTCACGCCCAGGACGCGCCCGCCGGAAGTCAAAAGCCTTTCGCCTTTTTTGACCGTTCCGGCCTGGAATACGACCGTATCGGGCAGAGCCGCGGCGTCTTCTACGCCTTTTATCTCCATGTGCTTGGTATAAGAACCCGGGTACCCTTTGGAAGCCATGATGACGCAGACGGCGGGACGTGGATCCCACTTAAGCTGCACGTCCGCAAGACGCCCTCTCTCGATGGAAAGGAAAACGTCCACCAGGTTGTTCTTCAGCCTGGGCAGGACCGCCTGCGTCTCGGGATCACCGAAACGCACATTGTATTCCAGGACGTTCACGCCCTTGCTGCCGATCATCAAACCGGCGTAGATGACGCCCCTGTAATCCATCCCCTCTTCCTTTATGCCTTTCAATGTGGGAAGCAATATCTTTTCCATGACCTTCTTCTTGAGCTCGTCAGTCACGACTGGCGCCGGGGAATAAGCTCCCATGCCGCCGGTGTTGGGCCCTTGGTCATAATCGAATACACGCTTGTGGTCCTGCGCGCTCTCCAAAGGAACGATGGTCTTGCCGTCCGTGAAAGCCAAAATGGAAGCCTCTTCGCCATCCAGCAATTCCTCGATTATTATTTCGCCGCCGGCGGCGCCGAAGACTTTGTCCTCAAGTGTAGCCTTGACGGCCTCGAAGGCCTCCTCTTTGCTCTGGCAGACGAAGACGCCCTTGCCGGCCGCCAAACCGTCAGCCTTCACCACGCACTTTCCGCCGTTCTTCTCTATGTAAGCCTTGGCGGCCGCAGGATCGGAAAAGACCTCGAAATCGGCGGTCGGGATCCCGTATTTGCGCATGAATTTCTTGGCGAAGATCTTGGAGCCTTCTAGCCTGGCCCCCGCTTCGTCCGGGCCTATGACCGCCAGGCCCTGGTTTCTCAAAACGTTGGCCACTCCGGCGCAAAGAGGCGCTTCAGGCCCTATCATAATAAGCTGTATATTGTTTTCCTTGGCAAACTTAGCCAAAGCCTTGCCATCCATTGCGTCAAGGCCGGTGTCTTCGCAGAAGCTTAAAAGCCCGGCGTTGGCACCCTTTGTCACATAGATCTTCTCAGTCTGCGGGGCTAAACTCATCTTCCAAGCCAGGGCATGTTCCCGGCCGCCGCCGCCCAAAAGCAGGATCTTCATAATCTGTCTCCAGTCAAATTTAGTCTTAATTTAATTAGATATTGTAGCAAAACAAGGGGCACTTTGACAAGAGGCCTTCTAATGTCTTTTCCAGATTTTTGAAAATTTCGCTTGCTTTTGAAGTTACCTTTCAGTATAATATCCCCCACCTTATAAACTAAGGTATTTTTCTGCCCTAATGAAGAGCTTTTACCTTCTTATAACCCTGATGCTGACGGTTGGCGTCGCCTTTGGCGATGGAACCGACGAACCTGTTATCGCCTTTGACGGCGATACGCTTATCCCCTTCAGCAACAGCGACGAAGACAATTCCTTCGTAGGCTCAATACGGTCCGTCCAGGGGGAATGCGATGCGACCGCCGAAGTCATAGAGGGCAGCAACTGGCTGAAGATCGAAGGGGCGACTTTAAAGAGGTATCATCTTAATTCCGGCGAAAGCGCCCAGGTGAATTACACGATCGACCGCTACATGATTGGCGCCAACACCGGTTTCGCAACAGTCCGCTTCTCAACCTCTGTCCAGGCGCTCGACATCCGCTACGTTATCCAGAGCGGCACCAGAGGCGGCGGCTACGCCATCTACTCCACCGACTTTGAAAACATGGAAGACGGGAGCATCTTGGGCCAGCCTTGCTGGAAAGCGGCCGGGGCCGTCAACGACTGTCTGGTCATGGAAGACCCTGACGAGCCTGAAAATCGCTGCCTGAAGATTGGTCAGGCCCAGGCTCTTCACACGATCGTCTCCTTTCCCGACGACGCCTACAAAACGTATGACGTAAAGATCTCCGGAAGAATAAAATATCCCAGCGAAGCGACGAAGTCCGTCGTTACTTTCGGCACTGACCTTAATGCTCCGGACCGCTACGGTGAGTACAGCCTGAGGCACACCAATTCCGGCATCCAGTTCACAGCCGACAACTGTGAAGACGTAAATATCGAAAATTACGCCCGATACGACAAATGGTTCACCTTCAGCTACAGCTTTAACACAGATCCTGAGAACCCTGTGCTCCGCTTCGTGACCTTCGACGGCGTGCAATATGAGCTAAATAAACCCTTGAAGCTCAGCGAAGGCTGGGGCAGGAACGGTAATTTTGCTGAATTCCGCAATTACACTTGGAACAACAGCGCCAGTTACTACATGGACGACATAAGGATCGAGCTTATCAAAGCCGGCACCATTCCCGAGCCTGCCGTCCTCGGCCTCCTTGCCCTCGCCGCTGCCGTCCTTCTTCGAAGAACTTGATTTTAAAGGCCGTTTTTGGTCTAATATTAACACTGAAAATAAAAGCTGGTTTGTCTGGTCTAGGCGTATAGGCCGGATGAAACCAATTAATCTTAAATTAAAGGACCAACAACATGTTCAAGAACAAATTACTCCTTTTGGCCGTTCTGGCCATTTCGGCGGTTTTTGTCTGGGCTGACGCCCCGGCGAACGACAATGTCGCCAATGCTCAGGCTTTCACGATCGGCGACACCGTCAACGGCACTACCACAGACGCCACTTTGGAAGACGGCGAATCTGATGCCATCGGCCAGGGCTGGGTCAACTCCGTCTGGTACAAATTCAATCTCGGCACGACCTACCAGCAGAAGGTCACCATCAACGTTACCCATACCGAAGGCAGCGCTGAGGACGCCTGCTTGGTCGTCGCCACCGGCACCGGTTGGGGCGATTTCCAGATTATCACTGCCCAGGACACGAGCGTTGACGAGACCTACAACGGCAACCTCGACGGCGACAAAGACTACTACTTTGGCGTTTACGGCTGGAACGGCGATTGCTGCGGCGACTTCGTGATCACCTCCAGCAGCCTCCCCATCAAGGACTGGTACGCCGCTCCCGGCGCCACCGGCTCCGGCGACTCCTTCGACGATCCCTGCGATCTTAAGACCGCCCTTGAAAGCGTTGCCACCGGCAACTCCGTTTTCATGGCCCCCGGCACCTACAGCCTTGCCGAAGTTGGCACTGAAGCTAACTTCCGCTGGATGGACGGCGTCTGGCTTCTGGCCAACACCCCTGGCATCAACATCGTTGGCTCCGGCTCCGATCAGACCGTCATTCTTTGCGACGGCGACAATGACGTTGGCGTTGCCCTCTCCGGCAACGGCATCAATCTGAAAGGCGTCACCATCAATCACCCCAAGGACATCAAAGGCAACGACTCCTGGGGCGGCGCTTACTACGGCCTCGCCGGCGCCCTGACTCTCGCTGACTGCGGAAACAACACGTTGGAAGACGTTGTCGTTTACGTCGGCGCCGAAGGCGAAATGGAAAACTGCGACAGCGGATATCTCATTCGTCCTGTCACCATCCAGCCCTCTCTCGAAACCACCGTCAACGTCAGGGACTGCGCTTTCATTTCCGAAGGTCTTCTGACCTCCTGCAACGTCAGGCCCATGGGCAGCAATACCGAGGCCAAAGTTACAACGATCAACTTCGACTGCGTGACTTTGAGAAGCAACTATGACGTCATCCATGACATGAGAGCCATCACGGTCTTCGACCACAACTGCGCGATCTACGGCAACACCTGGTGGACCGGCAACTCCCCGCTGACTGTCAACGTCAGGAACTGCATCTTCCTGAACACCGGTATCCCCTGCGGCGAACAGGCTGGCGACGACTCCGTCGCCTGGACCTTCAACGTCAGCAAGTGCTTCATGCCCGGAGCCAATCTTGAGCAGACCACCCGCGCCAACACCACCTATACCGATTGCGACAATGTGATGGATCCTCAGGTCGATCGCAACTGGTGCAGCTCTCTTGTCAAAGCCGGCAAAGGCTGCGTCATCCCCTACGCTGAATACGTGACGGTCGTTGACGAAGACTTCTCCTCTTATGATGAAGGAAGCCTCATCGGCAACTACGGCTGGTCCAACGGCTACGGCAATGACGGCAGCGGCACCGTTGTCAAAGACGGCGGCAACACCTATGTCACGCTGACTTCCGGCGGCGGCCTCTGGGGCGCCCATTACACCTTCGACAACCCGGTCGCTACCGGTTGGGTTGGCGGCTCTGAGAACCCCTATCGTCTCTGGGTCTATTCCGCCAGATTGAAATTCAGCGGCTCCAGCGCGAATCCTTGGTTTGGCTTCTGGGATCCCCAGCTTTATGAATCTCAGTTCAAGAAAGACGGCGACCACTATGTGTTCTCCCCGGACGGCTCCAATTGGGCCTCCCTCGAAATGCCTGTTGACGAATGGTTCGACTTCGAGATCGGCGTTGATCCCACCGCGGTCAACAAACGTCACAACACTCTGTACGTCACCGTCAACGGCGTCACCGAGACTATCAATGCGTTCGGCGGTCAGGAAAATGACTCCGACGTCTTCAAGACCTTCCGTTACTTCTTCTGGGGCGGCGGCCTGAGCGTCTCCATCGACAACTTCAAACTTGTGTATTACTGCGACGGCCCGGCCAACGATTATCTGGCCCGCGCCACTGAATTCAGCGGCTCCGCTACTGGCGACAATGAATACGCCCGCGTCGAATCCGGCGAAAACACCGACAACAAGAACTCTGTCTGGTATTATTTCCAAGCCACCAGCGACAAGAAGCTCGGCCTCTTCACCACCGGCAGCTGGGATGCTTACGCCAACGACACCATGCTCGGCGTCTTCTCCGCCGATACCGCCACTCCGACCTTCGCTGATCTGACGGAAGTCGTTCCTCTGACCGACACCGGCAGAGACGAATCCGTCTCCTTCGATCAGGAGCCCGGCAAGTACTATTTCGTCATCGTCGGTTCTTATGAAGGCGCCGGCGGCTTCGTCCTCGGTTCCAAGAATCTCCCGAAAGACAGCGTCTATGTCGCCCCCGGCGGCACCGGCGACGGCCTCTCTCCGGAAACCCCGATGGGCAGCATCTCTGAAGCTATGGAGATTGTCCCCTCCGGCAAATCTGTCATCCTCGCCCCCGGCGAATACTCAATTGCTGACAACTTCAACCAGACCGATGTCTGGGGCGCCGGCATGACTGTTCTGGCCTTCAAGACCACCGGCGTCACCTTAAAGGGCGCTGGTCCTGACAAGACCACCATCATCGTTCCTCCGGGCTATGTTGGCATCCGTATGGAGAAAGACGGCTCTTCCGTCCAGAACCTGACTGTCAAGGCTTATCGCACCGACAATATGCCTTATCATTACAACTTCCATATGCAGGGCGCCATCTGCGCCTGCAACTGCTCCGACATGAGTATCAGCAACGTGGCCATCTACAGCGAACAGAGGATCAACGAGATCCGTCCGTTCTCCACTTACAGCTGCACTCGTCTGACGATCAACAAACTGGCGGTCGAAGCCCCGGATTGCGGCGCTCCGTTCTTTGTCAACAAGAACTTCGACCTGGTCGTCAACAATCTGACTGTCAGCGGCGCCATGGTAAACAACAACCCCGCTGTTTACGTTGGCAACTGGCCTTGGGGCGGCGGCAACGAGAATTTGGTCTTCAACAACATTCTCTTGGCCAATACCTACATGCCGTTCACTGTGGAAGCTGACGACGAAGTGTTCGTTAACAACTCCGTCTACTACAACTGCCCCAATGACACCAAGCTCTTTGACGGTGCTGATTTCACTGAAAACGGCTGCGTCAGCTACGTCGAAGGTGAGAACGATCCTGTGCTGCAGACCTACGAAGGCTACCTGCTGACCGCCACCGAGCGCGTCAACATCTACAAGAACGTTGGCTGGCACACCTTGCCCGAACCGGCTATCTTCGGTCTCCTGGCCCTCGCTGCTCTCTTCCTCCGCAGGAAGTAAGCGCAAAAGCCAAAACTAGCTTGTGCTAGTAAAAAAGCTCCCGGCGAAAGTCGGGAGCTTTTTTATTTGCTTCG
>JAFYIM010000146.1 GCA_017538635.1 bacterium | reverse complement strand
TCACGGACTACGCGCGTATTGCCTTGATTTGCGTCCTCCGTGAGTTCGCTTAGGGGTATGTGCTACATTTGCACTTGAACCTTGTTAGCAATCTCCGTGAGTTCGCTTAGGGATATATGCTGCCCTTGCTTATATTACATTACCCTTTGCTGCGCAATAGACTGCTTCGGCGACCGCTCTGGTCACTTCGCGGTCAAGGGCCGGCGGGATCACGTAGTCCGGCTTCAACTCGTCCGGGCTCACCATATTGGCGATAGCCTGCGCGGCAGCCAGTTTCATTTCTTCCGTGATCTTAGGGGCGCGGGCGTCGAGGGCGCCGCGGAAGATGCCGGGGAAGGCCAGAACGTTGTTCACCTGGTTGGGATAGTCGGAACGTCCGGTGCAGACGACCAAGGCGCCGGCTTCTTTCGCCAGGTCAGGATCGATCTCCGGAGTGGGGTTGGCGCAGGCGAAGATCATGGGATCTTTGGCCATGGTCTTGACCATTTCCGGTTTCAGAATGTTGGGGGCGGAAACGCCGATGAAAAGGTCGGCGCCTTTCACGGCTTCCTCTAGGCCGCCCGTCCCTTTATCGCGGACCGCGAAATCAAGGAGTTCGGCGCGCTTCGGGTCCAAGGTCATGTGCTCTTTGCTGATGATGCCCTTGGTATTTAGAAGCGTGAAATCTCTGGCACCGTTGGCGTACAAAAGGCGGGCGATGGCGGTTCCGGCCGCGCCCACGCCGTTGATGACGATCTTTAGGTCTTCCAATTCTTTTCCCGCGATCTTAAGCGCGTTGTAGAGAGCGGCCAGCGTTACGACGGCCGTGCCGTGCTGGTCGTCGTGGAAGACTGGTATATCAAGTTCATTGATAAGGCGGTCTTCTATCTCAAAGCAGCGGGGAGCCGAGATATCTTCCAGGTTGATGCCGCCGAAGACGAGGGATATGTTCTTGACGGTCGCGATGAATTCCTCGACGTTTTGGGTGTTGACGCAGATGGGGAAGGCATCCACGTTGCCGAAGGACTTGAAGAGCACGGATTTTCCCTCCATGACGGGAAGCCCGGCCAGAGGCCCGATGTTGCCCAAGCCCAGGACCGCCGAGCCGTCCGTTATTACGGCCACCATGTTCCATTTCCTGGTGTAGAGATAAGCTTTATCAGGATCGTCTTTTATTTCAAGGCAGGGAGCGGCCACGCCCGGAGTGTAGGCTGTGCTGAGGTCGTCTTTGTTAACGAGCGGGCAGGTTGGCGTGAGGCTGATCTTGCCGCGCCATTCTTGGTGCTTTTCCAATGCGAGGGAGAAGTAATCCATAGTTTTTCCTTAGGTTTAGAAGTTAGCCAATTATACCATATCCAACCCTCCTTTTTGGTAAAATAATCTAATTGAACAATTATACAAGGGAGCTTCCATGCCAAAATCCAAAACCTCCGCGGTCTATTTCACCTCCATCAGGACGAGTGTTGGAACCAGTTTGCTGGACAAGCTTAGTCTTCTTTTAGACAAAGCCGGCTTCGGCAAGCTTGATCTTGACAGGAAATTCGTCGCTATCAAGATCCATTTCGGCGAGAGGGGCAACCTTGCTTTCCTAAGGCCCAATTTCTCCAGAGTGGTGGTCGATAAGATAAAGAAGATGGGCGGCAAGCCCTTCCTTACGGACTGCAGCACGCTCTACGTCGGCTCTAGGAAAGACGCCGTGGAGCATCTTGAGACCGCCATGATAAACGGCTACGTTCCGGAGGTA
>JAFYIM010000145.1 GCA_017538635.1 bacterium | reverse complement strand
GTACGCTGCCGTATCGGAAGTCATCAAGCCTTATCAGGCCCCGGATGGCTTTGTCGTCATGACGCAGCTTTGCAACGAAGTTCCCGGCGACGATTTCGACGATGAGAATCCCGTGAACCTCGGCCTTGAAAAAAAAGACGGCATCTGGCCGACTTACCTTAAGGAAAAATACGGGACGCTGGAAAAGATCAACAACGCCTACGGCTGCAGCTTCGGCGATTTTTCGAGGATCCCGCCGTATATGCTCGAGCAGGCGAACAAAACGCTTTACGAGATTGAGCGGAGGGAATACTATTACGGCTGCTATTACCCGAAATATTTCCAGAAACTGAGGGACATACTGGTTGATTGCGGCATTAAAACGCCCTTCACCCACAACGCCTACTGTCCGCGCGCGCTTTCTTTGCACATAAAAAACAAAGAGCAGAACCCCTGGCTCAATATCGGGGTGGACTGCTACTACTCCATGAGCGGCAACTTGAATCTCACCAACGGCACATACTTCTGCGAATACGGGCCGGAGTATCTCAAGAGCATTCTTAAGAGCACGCCCTGGGTGATAGAGCAGGAAAGCGGATACTGGTTCGATTTCCCGAGAGTCTACGCTCCCGAACTTTTCATCTGGAACGTCTGGGCGGCGGCCGGCGGCTACAAGGGTCTCAACATGTATCTCTGGGGTTCTGGCAGCAACCGTCAGGGATTGGGCTTCTACGGAACCGACCACAACTGGCAGGCGCCCGTTGATCAGAACGGAGTCAGAAAGCCGTCTTTCGACGCGATCAAGCGTTCTTTTGCCGAGATCAAGGAGCATGCGGAGGACTTCCGCGCTGATTCCGCATACGACATCGCTTTCGGCCTGAAGCGGGAGCCTGTCGTCAGCATAAAGCCGGTCGGACCGGCTGCGACTGAAGTTTACTACGCCCTGAGATCGCAGGGTTTCCTGCCCAAGCTCGTAGATTTTGAAAACGAGACGCTGGAAGATCTTTTGAAGCATCCCGTATTGGTCGTAGTCAATGACCGCTGGATGGCGAGGAACGTCCAGAAGAAACTGGCCGACTATGTGGAAGCGGGCGGCAACCTGCTTTTGATCGGATCATTGCCTACCAAGGACGAGACCGACCACTACTGCCACGTTTTGGCCGACGAACTCGGCGTTCTCGGCGGAACATTCCCCAAAAAGAGCGTGGACCAGGAAAAGGTGCTTTTCGAAGGCCAGGAATATTATCTCGGCAAGACGATCCAGAACATCGACATCGACAAGAAAGGCGAGACCTTGGGCCGTACCGAGGCCGGCCGCCCCGCCATCGTTTCGGTAAAGAAGGGAACGGGCACTGCCCAGATATTCCCCGTGATGTTCGCCAATCATTTCAAGAGCCAATCCTTGCTTATAAAGAAGCTGATCGCCAGGTTGGGAAAGACGCCCACGGTCGAAGGCCAGGATCTTCTGAGAGTGATACCGAAGGAAAACGGCAAGGCTTTCATCCTGAACATCCATCCCGTTCCGGTCGCCGAAAACATCACGATAGGCAAAGCCGCTTTCGAATGCGAGCTGGAGCCTTACTCCTACATTCTGGTCGACTGGAAGAATTAAGCTCTTCTTTTTAAGAGCGCGCCCGCTAAGATGAAAAGCCCGGTCAAAGCGGGCTCCGGAAGAACGTAGCTGTAGGGCGAAGTGTAGATGGTGGAAGTCGTGCCGGAAACGGAGGGCTCCAGGCTTTTTCCGCTGACGGAGCAGACATAGTCTCCCGCGCCGTACGTTTTGAGGTCGATAGTCGCTTCCGTTTCGCCTTCTATTTCCAGAAGGGTGGATGTTTCCGTATTGAGCTTGTACCACTGCATGCCGGTGGGCGTGCCGTAAGTTTCGACTGTTACTGAGCCCGCTCTCCTTCTCGGCGCGATCCAGGCGCCGAGAAGTTTGCTGTCATCGTTCCAGATGTTGTTCCAATTTGCTTTTCTGGAAGCAAGGTTAGAGGTTATGGTCGCAACGTCGGCAAGAGAGTCGCTGCCCCAGCGCATATAGTTGAGCTCATGCGCCGGTCTCAAACGGGCGCTTAGAGCGGGGATCTTCGTCTCGATAAGCCCTGTCAAGGCGGATTGAAAGCCGCTCCCGGAATTCAAATCAAACATCGCTTTTATGAAGTCGGCTTTCCCAAGGAAGGGCGGAACGTAATGGTTTTCATAGGTGCTCTTGGCGTAGAGCCTGCCGCTGTTAATGCGGGAAAAATCATAGTCCCAGGGCGGTTCGGCGATCAGTCTGCCGACGTATTCTCCCGTGGCCGGGTCGGCGTCTATGAAGAAGAAAGTGGAAAGGAGGCAGAAGTCGCTGTTCATCATGAACCCGTCCAGGATGACGTGCCTGGCCATCGATTCGACGTCGATATACTCGGAATAGTGTTTGCCCAGATCGTTGAAGCCCTGCTCATCAAAGAGCGCGTCCTCAAATTCCTGCATATAGACGGCGATCCTTTGGACCTGGGCTTGAGTCGCTGATTCCGGAGCCTTCATGGTGAAGATCTGGCCTCGGCGCGTGACGAAAAGGATGTGTTCGTCCGAAGCGTACGAGCCGTATTGCACGTTCATCTCAAGAACAACGCCGCCTTCCTTGCCTCCCTTTAGCTGGGAATCGGTGGCGTACTGATATGCCTGGATGCCGGCTGCCAAAGCAGGGTCTGTGCTATCGTCTTCGGAATTAACTGTGACAGTGGCGTTGGGAATGTTCCAGGAGGAGCCGAACGGTTCCCCATCGTCGGGGTCGCCCGCTGCTCCGTTAACGCCTTTTATGCCGTTTTTCTGCACGACTCTGGTGGTCGAGGTTTCGTCCTCATAGACATACTTCGGCTCGTTGATGTTTATTCTGTCCGCGCCTACTGTCACTCTCTCTTTGAGCATATAGAAGCCGCGGTAGGATCCGTTGATGTAGAGATCGACGAATTCTATGCCGGGAACAAAGCCCATTCCGAGGGAGGCCGCCAGTTCTTTGGCAATGTATTCTTTCAGCCCGCTGCGGTCCTTGTTGTCCTGAAGATTAAGAGAGAGAAGCGCGAATTTTTTACCCTTGGCGCAGCCATCGATGAGCGCGTATTTGTCGTTGAGATTTATTTTGTAGGGCTTCTTGTCGCCGGAATAAGTCCAGGTGGCGTTGCCTCGGCCGGCGATCTTCTTTATTTGCAGCAGCCCGGAACTTGTTCCGTCTGCTTTGATCTTCATAAGGGCGCCCGTGGCCTCGTTGCTT
>JAFYIM010000144.1 GCA_017538635.1 bacterium | reverse complement strand
TCCAACATCTTCATCCAGTCCCAGGTCTCGGCTCTCTGCGAACTGTGCTTCTATTACATGGACCTCTTTTCCGAAGCCTGGCTGAAGCGCAATCCCACTTTGAAAGCAGAAATAAAGATGCGCGGCTTCGAGGACAGCATACCGATTGGCTTCCTGACTTACCCGGTGAGCCAGGCCGCCGACATCACGGCTTTCAAGGCCACGACGGTCCCGGCTGGCGAAGACCAGAAGCCTATGCTGGAGCAGACCAGGGACATCGTTGAGAAGTTCAACGCCATCTACGGCGAGACGCTTGTTTTGCCGGAAATACTTCTTCCGAGCAACGCCGCCTGCCTGAGGCTTCCCGGAACGGACGGCAAAGCGAAAATGAGCAAGTCGCTTGGCAACTGCATCTACCTTTCCGATTCGGAAGAGGAAGTCTGGCAGAAAGTGAAGACCATGTACACCGACCAGAATCATCTGAGAGTGGAAGATCCGGGACAGGTGGAAGGCAACCCTGTCTTCACATATCTCGACGCTTTCGCCAAAGACGAAGACTTCGAAAAGTACGGCATGGAATACAAGAATCTCGACGAGATGAAAGACCATTACCGCAGAGGCGGCCTGGGCGACGTCAAGGTCAAGAAGTTTTTGAACAACGTCCTGCAGGCTGAACTGAAGCCTATCAGGGAGCGCCGCGCCTACTGGGAACAGCGCGTTCCGGAAGTCTGCGAGATCTTGAAAGCCGGCAGCGAAAAAGCGGCCGCCGTCGCCAACCAGACTCTCAAAGAAGTCAAGCGTTCCATGAAGATCGACTACTTCTCGCCCGACGGGCTTCTGGCGGTGAAGGAATGCTAAAGGGCCTTTTGTTCGACTGGGACGGTACGCTCTGCGACTCACTGCCCGTTTGCGTCGGCGCTTTTCGCATGACGATCCAGCGCTACACCGGAGTGGAGCTCTCAACTGAGGAGATCATGGACCATTTCGGCATGAACGAAAAGGGTATCCTGGAACTGAAGCTGAAGGACCGTCCGGAGATCTGGGCGGAAGCCTTGGAAGATTACAACGTCAATTACAGGAAGCTCCACGAAAAAGTGCGCGCGCCATTCCCGGGCTTAAAAGAGCTTATCGCCGATATGCGGAGATCCGGTGTCAAAGTCGGTCTTATCACCGGCAAAGGCGAAGTCAGCTGCGCCATCTCGCTTGAGATGACAGGGCTTTTTGACGCTTTCGATTTCGTAAGGACGGGTTCGGACAAATGCCTCAACAAGGTTGAGAGCATCAGGATCTTTTTGGACAAATTTTCCCTTGCTCCCGAAGACGTCTATTATGTTGGCGACGCCGCGAGCGACGTTGCCCAGGCGAAAGAGGCCGGCGTGCATTCCATAGCGGTCACTTGGAACTGCATCGTCGATAAAGAAGGAATAGAAAGAGAAAAACCGGAGGCGGTCTTCAAAGAAGTCTCCGAATTCAACAAATATCTTAACGGGCTACTAAAATGAGCGAAGAAGTTTTGGAAAAGGAAGAACGACACCTCGATTTCATCCGCCAGAAGATCAACGACGATCTGGCGCAGGGCAAATTCAAACGCGTGGTGACACGCTTCCCCCCGGAACCTAACGGATATCTGCACATCGGACACGCGAAGGCTTTGTGCCTGGATTTCGGCCTGGCGGAGGAATACCCTGACGCGGAATGTCATCTGCGCTTCGACGACACCAATCCTTCCAAGGAAGACGACGAATACGTAGAGGCCATAAAGGAAGACATCCACTGGCTCGGCTTCGACTGGGGACCTCATCTTTATTTCGCTTCCGACTATTTCGAGAAGATGTACGAGTGGGCCCTTGAAATGATCAAAAAAGGCAAAGCCTACGTGGACGACTCCACGCCAGAAGAGATCAGGCAGATGCGCGGAACATTAACGGAGCCAGGCGTCGAGAGCCCGTACCGCAACCGCAGCGTGGAGGAGAACCTCGACCTCTTCCAGAGAATGCGCGCCGGCGAATTCCCGGACGGTTCGAAAGTATTGAGAGCCAAAATAGACATGAAGTCCCAGAACATCAATTTCCGCGATCCCGTTATGTACCGCATCGTGAGAAAGGATCATCACCGCCAGGGCAACAAATGGTGCATCTACCCGATGTACGACTGGGCCCACGGCCTAGAGGACTCCATAGAAGGCATCACCAATTCCCTTTGCTCTTTGGAATTTGAGAACCACAGGCCTTTGTACAACTGGTTCCTCGATCAGCTTGACAACATCCACCATCCCGAACAGACCGAGTTCGCGAGACTGAACCTGACGGGCACCGTCATGAGCAAAAGGAAGCTTAGGACTCTTGTTGACAACGGCTACGCCACGGGCTGGGACGACCCGAGGATGCCCACTCTTTCCGGCATGCGGAGAAGAGGGTATCCGCCCGCGGCCATCAGGGAATTCATAAAAAGAGTCGGCATCGCCAAAGTTGACAGCGTCGTCGATTTCGCGCTTTTGGAGCACTGCGTCAGGGACGAACTGAACCGCACGGCCAGACGCTTGATGGCGGTAACCGATCCCCTGAAGGTCGTCATTACCAATTACCCGGAAGGGCAGACGGAAACTTTGACGGCCATCAACAATCCGGAAGACGAATCTGCCGGCACGAGGGAAGTGCCCTTCGGCAGGGAACTCTACATCGAAAGGGAAGACTTCATGGAAGATCCTCCCAACAAATTCTTCCGCCTCGCCCCGGGTCGCGAAGTAAGATTGAGATACGCTTACTTTATCACCTGCCAGGAAGTCGTTAAAGACGCCGAGGGCAACATCACGGAGCTTCGCTGCACCTATGATCCCGCCACCAGAGGCGGCGAATCGCCCGACGGCCGAAAGGTCAAAGGCACCATCCACTGGGTGGCCGCGCACTCCGCCGTCAAAATTACCTTGAACAATTTCTCCGCACTCTTCAAAGTGGACGATCCCGAGAACGTTCCGGAAGGCCAGGATTTCACTGTGAACGTCGCCCCGGATTCCCTCCTGGTCAACGACAAAGCCTTGGCGGAACCGGCCGCCGCGGACGTCAAACCTTTGGAACCTATCCAGTTTGAGAGGATCGGCTACTTCACGCCCGACAGGACGACGACTAAGGAAGCGCCGGTTTATAACCGCACGGCCACTTTGAAAGACAGCTGGGGCAAGATCCAGAAAAAGCAGTAAGGAAACTTATGAACAGAATCGAAAATCTAAGGAAAGAAATGAAGAAAAGCGGGCTGGCCGCTTTGCTTCTCACGCAGCCGATGTCGATAGCTTATCTTACGGGCGTCAAAGTTGCGCCCGGCGAAAGGTTCTTCGCGCTTTACGTGGATGATAAAGAAGCTGCTCTTTTCGTCAACGTGCTTTTTTCCGTAACGGAATGCGAGGGCGCGGAAATAAAGAGCTACAAAGACGGCGACGATCCTTTGAAAGCCGTCTCCGAGCGTTTCCCCAAGGACAGCCTTTGCGGCGTGGACGGCTTGATGCCGGCGAAGCTTCTCTTAAGGCTCATGGCTTTGAGAAGCGACCTCAAGTTCACGGACGGCGGCGCCCTCACCGCGCTTGTCCGCATGTACAAAGACAAGGACGAGCAGGCCAAGATGCGCGCTTCTTCTTTGCAGAACGACGAAGTGATGGGTGAACTTATTGAACTTGCGAAAGGCCGCCTTTCCGAAAAAGCCTTGGCCGAGAGCCTGCTTCCAATGTATCTGAAAAGGGGCGGCAGCGCGCTTAGTTTCGATCCCATCACTGGCTACGGGCCGCACGCTGCGGAACCGCACCACGTTCCGGACGACACGATGCCCAAAGAAGGCGACTGCTTAGTCCTCGACATCGGCGGCGTTCTTGACGGCTACTGCTCCGACATGACAAGAACGATCTTCCTCGGCGAACCGAGCCCGGAAATGCGCAAGATCTACGAAATAGTAAAAGGCGCCCAGCAGGCCGCCCTCGATTTCATCAAGCCCGGCGTACTCCTTAAAGACATCGATACCGTCGCGCGCGAATATATAGAGAAAGCGGGCTACGGAGAATACTTCACCCACCGCCTTGGCCACGGCATAGGCTTGGAAGTGCACGAAGAGCCTTCCATCGGCCTTCCAAACGGGCTCTACGCCGAACCGGGCATGTGTTTCAGCGTCGAGCCAGGCATCTACGTTCCCGGCTTGGGCGGCGTGAGGATCGAGGATCTTGTCATGATCACGGACGAAGGCGTCGAGCTCCTGAACCACTTCAGCAAAGATCTCATAATCATCTGATGAAAAAGGCCACTATCATAACGGTGGCCTTTTTGCTTGCGGCCGCCGCAACGATCTTCTTCGCCAACAGGAAAAAGAGCGAGTGGATCGAAGAGAAGCGCTTCCAGATGGCGACCGTCACGAAGATTATTCTTCCCAACGTCAGGGGAAGCAGAGCCGCGCTGCGCGACGCTTTCGCGGCCATCGACGAAGTGGAGCGCGCGGCCAGCCGCTTCATCCCGGATTCCGAAATTAACGAAGTGAACAAAGGCGGCTGGCACAAGCTTTCCCCTTTGTTTCTACCAATGTGGAAGGAAGCGGATACGCTTTACAAGATGTCGCAGGGCCGCTTTGACGTGACCGCCGGAAGGCTAATTAGTCTCTGGGGCTTTGGCCCGGAAGGACGAATGAAAACGCCGACCGAAGAAGAAATACAGGAAGCGCTGAAATATACGGGCTTCGACAAAGTCATTTTATCGAACGATTATGTCTATTTGCCCCCCGGCATGCAGGTGGACTTCAATTCCCTGGCGGCCGGATACGCCGCCGACAGAGCCTCTGAAATTCTTATGAAACACGGGTTCCCGGATTATCTGGTGGACGCCGGAGGCGAGATCGTCTTCTCTTCCGTGCACGGCCCTATCTGGAAGATCGGGATAAAAGACCCGGAAAGCGAAGGGGAGACGACAGTATTGTCGCTGGAGATCGGCGCGGTATCCACGTCGGGAAGCTACGCAAACTTCTATAAAAGCGGCTCAAACTCTTTCACCCATATAGTTGACGCCAAAACCGGGAAAGCGGCCAAAACGAGCTTGCTAAGCGTTTCTGTGGAGGCTCCCACCGGCATCGAGGCGGACGGAATGTCCACGCTGCTTTTCATTCTTCCTCCCGAAGAGGGGAAAAAATTAGTGGGAGGAGAAAACGGGCTGCCGGCTATGTTCATAGAAGAAGCCGAAGGCAAACTGAAAGTCACCAAAGACGAAGCGTGGCTTAGGATGGAAAAAGCCGGAAAATAAAAATGGCGCGCCAAGCAGGATTCGAACCTGCGACCTACGGATTAGAAATCCGTTGCTCTATCCAGCTGAGCTATTGGCGCGTCAAGAAAAGATTTGGGGTAAATTGTATCTTATACCCCTCTTAAAGTCAAACTACTTGTACGCTCCGTCCTCGTAGCCGGACCTTAAGGCCAGCTTATAGATCTTGCCTGTGGGATTCCTGGGCAGGGCGTCTAAGATGACCAGTTCTTTGGGGATCTTGTAAGCTGCGAGCTTGTCTCTCAAGAATTGGCGCATCTCGAGTTCCGTCAGCGTCTGCCCTTCCTTCAAGGCGACGAAAGCGACGGGGACTTCGCCCCTGAGGTCGTCGTTCCTGCCGATGACGGCCACTTCCCTTATGGCGGGATGGCGCATGAGGTACTCTTCTATTTCCCTGGGATAGACGTTGAGGCCGCCTACTAAAAGCATGTCTTTCTTGCGGTCTTTTATGGCGAAGTAGCCGTCCGCGTCAACGAAGCCGAGGTCTCCCGTATAGACCCAACCGTCAACTAGAGTCTTGGCGGTCTCTTCCGGCTGGTTGAGATAGGCGAGGAAATTCGAAGGGCTCTTCACAGCGATCTCGCCGACGCAGCCAACGGGCAGTTCTTTCTTGTCGTCGCTCATGATCTTCATAGTGACGCCTTCCAGGGGGAAGCCGATGGTGCCGACCTTCACAGGGCCGTGCACGGGATTGAAAGCGGTGGCGGGCCCGCATTCCGTCGGGCCGTCGCCTTCCGCGATCGTTAGTCCGTACTTGGCAAAGAAGTTTTCGCCGACGACGGCGGGCAAAGGCGCGCCGCCGCTTACGCAAATGCGCCAGGAGGGGATTTTAGGCGGATTTTCAACGTTCGCCAAAACGCCGTACATGGCGGGAACGCCCAGGAAAACTGTGGCTTCCCGTTTCTGCATTTCCTCCAGGACCTTAAGGGGCTGGAAGTTTTCTATTATAAGCATCGTGGAGTGGCAGGACAAAGTCATGAGAAGACAGGCGGTCCCGGCGTAGGCGTGGAAAAGAGGAAGGACGGTCACCATCACTTCGCCGGTCTCGTGGCAGTCTAAGCCTTTGTGGCACATCCTCGCGTTCGCAAGCAACTGATCGTCCGTCAAAAGCGCGCCCTTGGGATGCCCCGTCGTTCCGGAAGTGTAGATGCAGACGGCGACAGGGGAAAGATCGGCGGGGAAGAAAGGTTTTTTCTGAGTAAGCTCGGCGGGCGTTTTTTTCACGCCAACAGAATATTTGCCAAAGGTCAGGGGGTCTAGCGCTTCTCCAACTATGGCTTCGCCTTTGCCGGCGGGGTAAATGGAAAGGGGAACGCAGGCGTCATGCATTATGTATTCCAATTCTTCTTTGGCGAGACGGTAGTTGACCGGGAGAACTTTCGCGCCCAGGCGCAGAATAGCGTGGTAAGCTATTACGAAAGCCGGGCAGTTGGGCAGCGCCAGAAGGATGAAGCGGCCCTTCAGGTCGCCGAGCGCGGAAAGCTTATCGCAAAGTTCAGCGACCAGCTCATCTGTTTCTTTATAAGTGATGGTATCATCCCCGAAATACATGTACGGGGTGTCGGGCCAATTGGCGGCGGTAATGGATAGTAGATCCGCTATTTTTGACATACGTTCTCCTTAGCTTTTGGCTTCCTAATTGTACCAAAACAAGACCAATAAAGGGTTCCAAAGGGGGTATTGACATTCAGAAATGATTGTAATACAATGGTGCCCACAATCAATATTGTGGGTTTTTCGGAAGGCAAAACACAATATCTTGTGGTAGGAAGCCGGAAAGCCCGAATAATGTGGAAAACTCAAACATAATAAGGAATAGGAATCATTCCTAATTATGCTAAAATAACTGACAACCAACAAATCCAAGGAAAAAATATGATCAGCGAAATCGTAAAACGTGACGGACGCCGAGTGCCTTTCGATGAGAGCAAAATAGCCGGCGCTATCAAAAAAGCCTTTGCCGCTACCGGGTTCCCCCAGGACGAAAAAGCTGCTGCCGAACTGGCTGCTGAAGTTTCCCGCAGAGTGGAAGAAACCATTCAGGACGTCCCCGATGTCGAGAGCATCCAGGACGTGGTGGAACAGGTATTGATCGACGCCGGTCACGTACGTACCGCTAAAGCCTACATCTTGTACCGCGCGAACAGAAGCAGAGTGCGCCAGATGAACACCAGGCTGATGAAGATCTATGAAGATATTACTTTCAAGGATGCCAGCGACAGTGACATCAAGCGCGAGAACGCCAACATCGACGGCAATACCGCGATGGGCTCCATGCTGAAGTACGGAAGTGAAGGCGCCAAGCAGTTCTATGAAATGTTCATCTTGAAACCCGAGCACGCCAAGGCGCACCGCGAAGGCGACATTCACATCCACGACATGGACTTCTACACGCTGACCACCACTTGCTGCCAGATCGATTTGCTGAAGCTCTTCAAAGGCGGCTTTACGACCGGCCACGGCGTTCTTAGGGAACCCAACTCGATCGCCAGCTATTCCGCTCTGGCCTGCATCGCCATTCAGGCGAACCAGAACGACCAGCACGGCGGACAGTCCATTGTGAACTTCGACTACGGCCTGGCTCCCGGCGTCAGGAAGACCTATGCCAAGCAGTATCGCAAGAACATCCTCACTTATATAGAGCTGCTTGACAGCCAGGAAAAACTGGAAGCCGCGACCAAGGTCGAGGAAGAACTGAAAGAGCAGGGCCTCATGGCTGCCATGGAAAAAGGCGAAGCCTACACCGACAAAGAGAGAGAAGCGCTGATCGCTGCCGGACTGCCGGAAGAGGAAGTCAGGAAAGCCCAGGCCTTCGCCGCTAAGAAAGCTCTGAAGGAGACCGACAAGGAAACTTACCAGGCGGTGGAAGCTCTCATTCACAACTTAAACACCATGCACTCCAGAGCCGGCGCGCAGACGCCTTTCTCCTCCGTCAACTACGGCATGGACACTTCCGCGGAAGGCCGCATGGTCGTCAAGAACATGCTGCTCGCTACGGAAGCCGGTTTGGGACACGGCGAAACGCCCATCTTCCCCATCCAGATTTTCCGCGTCAAGGAAGGCGTCAACTACAACCCCGGCGACCCCAACCACGACCTCTTCCAGCTCGCCTGCCGCGTCTCCGCCAAGCGCCTCTTCCCGAACTT